>CAYVPW010000024.1:0-20235 GCA_964453915.1 uncultured Christensenella sp.
CAGACTGAAAAGCCTGTTTTAAATAATAATTTGGGTGAGTACAAATTTTCGAGCAGTCCGCCAAGTAAAGCCTAAATCGAACGCAAGTTTGGTTTAGGTTTTTTTATGTTAAAACACATAAAAAGAGATTTTACGGCTGAATTTAAAGAAGATTTTAAAATCACACAGTGGTGTAACTACCCATTTCTATCTTGACGGAACAAAGATTCTTGCTCAAGATAATGGTAATTTATTAACATTCAAGTATGGCGTTGATGGAATTGTTGGTTTTACTTACGAAGGCGTTGGTGAATATTTCTACAAAAAGAATATTCTTGGCGACATTATCTCTATCTTAGACTCAAACGGACAAGAAATTGCAAAATACGTATATGATGCCTGGGGAAATCATAAAATATATGTATTAAATAATGGACAAAATGTTGACATTTCCACTCATTTAAGTTATAAGGAGATAAATGTCTATGAATGACACAAATAGTTTAGCACAGTTTATTTTACCGTTTGAGGAGAATATTCTTTCTTTTGCCCGTGCCCGCCGAAAATATTCCACTTACCGACACCTAGTCTTTGCAAAAATGCCGACCGCTCTTTTGCACACAATTCCGCATCGGTATCAACGGAAGTCATAAGTATCGGCGCATATTGATTATATTCAGCTTGTTTTTTTGTTAAATCTTTTAAGTTAACAAACACGTCTCCGGTAAAAGCAACCTTGTTTTCAAAATCTATCAATAAAATTTCGCCCGATAAATGCCCGCCTTTACCTTCGTAAACTTCAAAGTTCAGTTCGCCAACGGTATAAAAGCCTATTTGCTCTATCGGCGCATTCAAACCGGATTTATTCCACGCGGGACAAAGATTGTTTTTGTTTATAACCTCGTATTCGGTTAAAATTTTGCAAATATTTATATACGGCAAATGTAAATGATTTTGCTCTCTAAACCCTGCAGTTTTATTTGCTTCCGCAATTAAGCTTTCGGCACTTCTTCGGCTGGTAATTACTTCGTCGAATTCATTTATAAGACCGCAGTGGTCAACGTCTGCGTGGGTTATTATCAAACGCTCTTTTCTATTCTTAAAATCCGGAATAATGGTTTTTATAAGGGCAAGCATTTCCTTTTTATAGCAAGCGTACCCGGAATCCACAAAAACTCTTTCACCGTCGCTTTCTATTATTGCGGTATTGCTGCCGCAGTTAGGTTCTATTATGGTTATCTTAGTTTTATCCGTAATAACGTGCTCCGTTATTCTCGGTTTAAAGTTTTCGCCTTTGCACTCTGCTAAAAGTTCTGCAAATTTACTTATACTGTCAAACGTTTTATATGGTGAAAGCCCTTGCTCGTCAAGCGTTTGCATTGCTAAATTTACGTTAACCAAAAGATCCTCTCTATTGTTTTCCGAAAGCGACATTCTTTTAACAAGTCCGTCTACGTAAGAGTTGTAAAATATACTATTGTCGTATACTTTTTCTGTATTGCTATAATTTACAACGTTAACGTAGCAAATTTTTTCGGCTTGAAGCAAAAACTCTTTTAAGCTAGAAACTTCGTTAACGTATAGCCCCATTTTAAATTGTTGATAACCGCTTCCGTTTTCTTGTGAACTGATATAGGAAATATTAAAATTAAATTTGCTTATTAGTTCTAAAATATTTACAACACTGCCGGGCTCGTCTTTTAAACGAAAATTAAGCAAAACTATTTTACCGTTTTCTTCTCCGCTTGAAAGGTATCCTATTTCTTTTAACTTTTCGTTTGCCTTTTTTAAGCGTGCCTCTTCTCCTTCAACCTCTATAAACAACGTGTGCGAATCTACGGCTTTATTATAACTTACTCTTGTAATGTTAATGCCTAGTTCGGAAAAACACCTACTCGCTTTTAAAAATGCGCCTATTTGATTTGGCATATTTGTCACAAACGTCTTTTTCATAACCTTATAATCCTTTTTATAAAATAAAAACCCGACTCAAGCTTTTTGCTTTGAGACGGGCATAACATATACTCGCAGTACCACTCAAATTGTAGAAAAATTTCTACCACCTTCAGAGTCCGACAACTCCTATACACTAACGTAGCACACACGGAAAGCGCCTACTTAAAAAAATTCTTTTGGACTTTCAGCTCGGAAGTGATAGGATTACCATCTGTTTTTATTAGGATTTCACCCTCCCCAACTCTCTATAAAAAACACTTAACAGAACCCGTCTTCGTCTTAGCTTTTGATATTTAATTAAGCAGAGTTTAGCACTTTAAAAATTTGTTGTCAAGTAATTTTTATCTTCTCTTTTTAAGCCGTATTATAAACCAACAAGCACCTGCCGAAAAAGCCAAAGTGCCGCCGCCAACTATTAACAAAACCGTTTTATCGTTTTTCGGCGATGTTTCGTCCTTATCAAACGCGATTATTTTCTTTATTATTAAATTGCGGAATAAACGCTGCGGCAAACGCCGTCAAAACGAACAATATGCTAGCCGTATACAAAAACAATTTTTTCATTTTATCTCCTAATATGTATACGTTTATTATATACGATTTTGCTGCTTTTTCAAATTATATCGACCGATTTGTTTTAACAATTATATTTTTAGTGCAAAAGCTCTGTTAAAATCCCCTTAAACGCTGCGACTTATACTTTAATAAATTCCACAAGAAACGTAAAAGCGCCGCCTTTTTTGGCAGCGCTTATATCAACACTTTTATTATACTACCGTTTATGCGGCTCTTGCGGCATATTTTTGATCCATAACGTGCTTTTTAAGTTTTTTTCTTGCACTTGAATAAGGCACGGAAATCACAATCAGCGCCACGGCGGAAACAAACGCAAAGAACGCCGAAGTATAAAGTGCAATATCTATCACCTGTATTTTTAGAACGAATTTTACTACTATATTTATTGCAAAACATATAAATTGCAAAATCCAACCAAACCAAATAGGCAACCATATTTTTACGGACGGATTTTTAGAAAATGCTTTCGCGATAATTTTTATCACGATATACGCCCACGTGGCAATAGAAAAAATCAATACCCCCGCAACTATCTTTAATACTAAAGAAACCGTGCCGGCACTCTGCTCGTCTAAATTAAAGTTTTGCAACAACGTTTCCGTAAGTTGATTTGCAATCTCTTCTTCCGCAGAAACAGCGGATGCTTCTCCTTCTGCGTTAAATCTTGCCGCCAAGGTAATATTTCCCGCACTTGCCTGCTCGTTGCCGCCATTGCCACCTACCGCTTGTTGCATTATTGCGGCAAGTGCCGCATCTATGTCTTTAATCACTCCGTTTTCGTCAATCAAATCAAGTTCGGTAAGCATATCTTTTACGCTGTTTTTCATTTCGGCTTTATTTTCTTCCGAAACACTTACCCCTTCAAATTCGGAGTTTCCCGCTTGCGCAAGTTTTGCCGAAACGTCGTCTATTTGCGAAACTATCACGTCCACAACGGTATCCACGGTAGAGCCTTCTCTATCGAACTCGTCGTAAATTGCGCTTACGTTATCGTTCAAATCAACGCCGGCATCGTTTAGCATTGTATTTATATCGTCTGAAGACGTAAAATCTTTAAGGCTTTCCTTTACTGCTTCTTGCATAATCGCCTTTACGGTATTTTCCACTACTTTGCCGATAGGCTCTTTAAGCCCTTCAATAATCTTTTTAACGTTAGGCGTGGCTATTTCTTTATAAACGTAGTCTTTTATACCGTCGTTAGTTAAAGACAGTGCCTTAAAAAACGCACCGGAAGTAAACTCAACGGCAGCAGAAACGGGTATTCCGTCTTCCCCAACTATCGCAGCGTAGTCTATATTGTAAGAAGAGGAACTTCCGGATTCGGTAGTTGTCGAAAGCGGAGCCGTTCCGCTAGGATCGCCGCCGGAAGCGCCGCCCATCATTTGTTCCATTGTTTCGGCAGTTATAGTAAAATTAACGTCTAATTTTATAAACGGCGTCGTTAAATACATAACTATCGAAAACAAGCAAATAGCCGCAATAACCGCATTAAAGATAAGAACTTTAGCTTTCATTTTTTCTCCTTTAAGGCTATATTAAACAAGCGGATATTCCGCTTTTACCTTTGCGTTTAATTTCGGGTCTAATTCTTTAACTTTTTTCTCCACTTCCGCCTTTACCTGTTCAACGGAAAGTGCAGTTTCGTGAGTAAGCAAAACGTCGAAAATAAGATTTGAGTGCGTATCGCCTTCTACCACTCTAAAATCGTGAATATCAAATTTAGGGTCTATAGAACGCACTATCTCTTTGCAAGACGCTTTAAGCGAGTTAACCCTTTCGCTTGTTGTAGTCACGGGGTCCATATGAATAGTCGCTACGCAATTAAACTTTTCTTCTAGCCCGTTCTCTATGTTATCCACCATATCGTGAAGTTCCATAATATTACCTTCCGCAGGCACTTCGGTATGAAGCATTATAATTTTTCTTCCCGGTCCGTAATCGTGCAACATAAGGTCGTGTATTCCTACAACCCTTTGGTCGTAATTCTTAACGTATTCTTCTATCTCTTTTACCAATTTAGGGTCCGGTGCCTTACCTAAAAGCACGCTTGCAACGTCGCTTACAGAACGCACGCCCGTATACGCTATAAACAGCGAAACCGATATGCCGGCAATACCATCTATAGGAAAATCTACTACGAACCTTGACAATATTAAACATATCAAAACCACTAAGGTAGAAATACAGTCGGAAACGCTGTCAAAAAAAGTGGCTTCCATTGCAACCGAACTGATTTTTTTGCCTGCATACCTGTTAAACGCCGCCATCCACAACTTTATAAGTATAGACAAAAACAAAATTCCCGCCGTTACGAAAAAAACCGTATCCGAACCGATATCCGGAACAACCCCACCTATCACCTTTTGAATAGAATCCGAAAAAAGCGACACCGCAACCATAATTATAACGATAGAAACGGCTAAACCGGAAAAATATTCCATTCTACCATGCCCGAACGGGTGACCTTTATCGGGCTTTTTTGCGGATAACTTAAACCCCAAAAGGGTAATAACTGAAGACCCTGCATCAGAAAGGTTATTAACGCCGTCCGATATAATAGATATTGCGCCGGTGATTACACCTGCGCAAATTTTCATAACGCTCATAAAAACATTAAGAATAATCCCCGTAATACCGGCAAGTTTGCCGTACTTTTGTCTTACTTCGGGATTTTCCACATCTTCCGCATTTTTAATAAACGTTTTTATATATTTATCAAACATAAAAAACTTCCGTTAATATAATATATTACTGCATATTTTATTATTGCTCGCCGTTTTTGTCAGCAACCTTGTTTTTTCGCTTTAACTTGCCAAAAACCTTACTTATAACGCCAAGCGTAAAACTGTCCCTTAAAATCAACAACGAACAAAAGTATACTAATCTACTTATTCAGATTTATCTTGAACAAATAAACCTTTTTTCCTTTTTCTAATAGCATTTATTTTTTTAAATAATTTTTCAAGCCTAAAAAAGCTGAAACAACCTTTTATAAAACTTTTAACTGTATAGGCGAAATGAAATCTATTCACACCTAGGATTGAACAACTCGTATCCATGCAAGTTGTTTGAATTCTATCTATTCTTCCACTATATTTAACAACCATTTTTTTTGCCGAGCAATAAAAACCTTTTCCAGAAGGCGTTCCAAAAGAATCATGACAATTTTTTAAGGAAATTATATAATTTTCTCCTCCTGAAAGCGTATTGCCATAGCAAATATCTGCCCCGTAAAAATGCCAATCGGCACAGGTTTTTTCGTCAAACTTTAGTTTGCGCCAAACCGACTTCTTCATTACAAGCATACATTCGTCTAATGTTATAGCCAAAAGCGGATTGTCACCAACTTCCCACGCATAGCGTTCTTTAGTATCACCAATAAATATATCAAAGTGAACCATTTGATCATTCTTTGCAACACCTGCACACCCAAGAACAATATTCTTTTCACCCTTTTTTATGATAAAATCAACACATTTTCTAACAGTAGAGGTGTCCCAAAGATATAAATCTTGATGAATAAAAAAAAGAATTTCACCACTAGATTTTTCTGCTCCGTAATTAAGCGCCGCAGATGCCGAAGAAAACCCCTTATTACCTTTATTATCAAGTATTATTTTTTCTACTTCTCCCAAATAATCTTGACAATCTATCCACTTTTCAGCCTCTAATACTTGTTTATCGTTTGTATGTATTATTATAAACGACACTTTAGGAAAAGCCATGTTTTCCATCTTTTATTACTCCGTTTGTTTTTTTTCTTCTATTATCTTTTGGACCGCACTATACTTTATACTAAAAAATTTTCTCAATTTATTAAAAGGAAATAAAATTACTTCAAACTTCTTGCAATCTTTTAAAAGATTTCTTAAATATCTCTTTTCCGCCTCTTCTCCAAAGCATTTCCTTAGATATATGCACATACCTTCCGTGCTTACTTTGTGGCGCCTTTCGCTAAATCCGTTTCCTGCAAAACTTTGCCCTTCTAAGTGTATAAGCGTAGCCCACGGAACAGAATAAATTTTGTAATCGGTAAGTTTTCTTACTCTAAACTGAAATTCCGTCTCTTCGGCATACATAAAAATATCTTCGTCTAGCCCGCCTATCTTATCAAAAATTTCATGTCGAACAAACATATCCGCCCCTGTGATATAACCAACTTCTAAAGGCTTTTTAGAATAATTATATTGATCAAAAAAAGGCTTTTTAAAAACACGATTAAAACCATTGAATAAAACACTATAGTTTTTTTTAATCGTTTTAACAGAAGGCAATTCCTTTCTAAACGAATGTATCGGTTTTCCACGTTCATTTACCAAATTTCCTCCGCAAACGCCAACGCTAGGATTATTCTCCATATAATCGAATAATTTTTTTATAAAATTATCTTTAAACTCAACATCCGAATTAAGCCACAAAACGTACTTTCCGCCGGTTTTTTTCAACCCTAAGTTAAATGCTTTAGACGTGCCTAGATTTCCGCCTGCTTGTATGTAAACGATTTTATCGCCGAATAATTCTTTTAATTTTTCGCCGGAACCGTCCGGACTATCGTTATCTACCAGAATAACTTCGTAGTTTAATTCTAGCGTGTTTTCTATTAGACCTAAAATCGTATTTTTTGTAAGTTCAAACGTATTGTAGTTTATAATAACAATAGAAACTTCTTTAATAAATGAATTTTTGTTTAACAATAATTAAAATTTCTCCTTATCAAAATCAAGATTTTCCAATATGCCCTGACACACCCTGCCGATGCCGGATTTTCCTAAATATCTGCAATCGATTGCAACTTTCATTTTTCACCTTTTTTAGCAAAACGTTTTTTATAAATTCTTATTGAAATTTTTGCATAAAGCAAAGATATGCCCGCAACAAGCCCCGCCAAAGCGACAATCATATATACAACGCCAACGTACGGCGGCTTATCAGAAAACCCTATCGCCCCCGCGGGATTGCCCCAATTAAGGAAAAAATAAGGATAGTTCACACCGCTTTCAAACCTTAAACCGCAAAAATAACCTATAGTGGTAAACGCTACGTATAAAACGGGCGGAATAAGGGCATAGCACGCCTCTTTTTTACTGCAATAAAATCTATCGGCAAAACACAAAAAGTAGTCTAAAACCGCAAATACGGGCACCAGAACGTGCGTTATAACGTTGCACAGTGTAAAAGCACGGCTAACAATAAACGGCGCTAAGATAAAACAAAAAACAACCCCCGTTAGCGTGATGGACACCGTAAATATGTGTTTTAGGATAAAAAACCGCCTAGACACAACGGTTTTCCCGCCACTCAACTCCATTATAAGCATAATAGCACAGACAAACGAAACGCACCCTATAAAAACGTTGGATTGCACCGTGAAATACAGTATTGCATACTTTCCGCTAACGATTGCGCCGATAGGCGCAGTACAACTCATAATAACGCCGGCAACGGAAAGATAAACGATAATCAAATTAAGCGCCAAAGACAAAGACTTTTTATACATATGTACGCCCGCGGAAAAACCGCCTACGGCAAAACTGCTTGTGTCAAAACCGCCTGCGGAAAAACTTTGCACCGCCGCTTGCAAGGCAAACGCTTTTAGTTGACAGACTTATACTTATAATTATTGTCTTATATTTTATCAAATATGCGGTGGATAGTCAATGCTTACAAAAACATTTCCGCAAAAAAGAACCTTGACGAAAAACGGCTGTAATAAAACCAAAACAACGTATAAAATATAGATAATAAACCCCAAACAAAATAACGGCGTAGCAAAATTGCTACGCCGCATTTATTTAGTTTGTTATACCCCCCTAAAATTCATCTTTAGGAAGTGTCACGGAGGTATCACCGTCTTCTGTATCTCCGCTAGAAAGGATTACGCATTTATCAAAACTAAAAATTTCGATAAAAACCCTTTCGTACAATTTTTTGTGTTCTTTTTGCATATTAACAAACAATCAATAAAGCAATCAGTCAAACGGATCTATCGGCAAAGTAATTTCGCCGCCGATGCCGCCTTCACCTTCATTGCCGGAACCACCGCCGGTGCCGCCTTCGCCCTCGTTGCCAGAATCGCCTTCTCCACCGCCTTGTTCGGTTTTGGGTGGGTCTTCAGGTTGGTCTTTGCACCCTGCCATACCGATAAACACGGTAGACAGAAGTGCTAAAACCATAAAAAGTATCAAAACTAGTTTTTTCATAATCGCTTATTAAAAGTTGTCGTTAAACCATTCGTTGTCGTCTACGCCAAAGCCTTCACCGCTAATAGCCATAACGTTTTGCAAGTCTAGATAAACTATTTCGATTTCAACTTCATTATAAATCTTTTTATTCATATCCATATCCTCCAAAACCATTAAGCAATGCTGTCTTTATAAGCAACGGAAGACAAACCGTAGTTATAAAGTGCCTTAGCAAGATTTGCAGCCGCATTATCTTTAGTTTGCATGTTGCATACGAAGGTTTTTACACTGTAAGTGACGGTTTGAACAACAACGTCTCCGTTATACAACTTAAAGGTGAATATCTTATCGAATTCTAACGCAGAAATACCGTTTGTGAAAGCCTGAGTTACATCTCCGCTAACAAGCGTTTCCGTAATTTCCGTTTCGGTTAAGCCTTGTGCGGAAACGGTAATCTTAGTTGCATTGCCGGTGTACTTAACGTATAGTCTGTTATCAAAATCGAACCAAACGCCTGCGCCGGTTATTGCAAGCCCTTCTTCGGTAGAATTGCTGTTAGTAAAGTCGTGAGAAACAAGATTTACAAACGTGCTCTTTCCTTCTATACCTTCGTTTACTAAAGAATCGGTTTTATAGTTCTTATAGGTTTGAGAAGTTGCGCCGTATTCTAAAACGTCTGCAATAAGCGTTGCAAGTTCGGTAGAAGGACTGTTAGCCAACTGGTTAGTGCAGTAAGTAAGTACGGAATATTCCGCCTTGGTATCTACAACAACGTTATCTACGATAAGTTCTGCCTTAATATTATCGCCCATCATGTGGGGTGCTATACCCTTAAACGCAAATACGTATTCGGTTTTGCCGTTTACGGTGCTACCCGTTTGCGTTCCACTAACAACAACTTGCTTTTCGCCGGTTGCAGTAGTTAAGGTAAACTTAATAGTCACGGACGTTCCGTTTGTATAAGCATAATAGTTAAGGGTTAAATCTTTACCGATAGTAAGCGTTGCACCGGTGATAGCACTTTCTTTCTCTGTTTCCCATTGAGCAACAAGGGTTATACCTCCTTCCGTGCCAACAGCAATACTGGTGTACTTAACGTCGCCTGCATACCAGCCTTTGAATACGCTGCCGGACTTGGTGGGAACAGCAAGAGTTGCCAAACCGATTTCTTTATAATAAGGCACGTAGTACATAGCCTTTTCACTATCGTAATCTAGCCCTTCAATCGTACCACCGTTTGCATTGTAGTATAAGATATATTGATTTGCATTATCTACCCACTTAGCATAAAGGGTTATATCACCCGTTCTGCCTTGTGCAATTCCCGTAAAGAGAGTTTCAAAGGTAGAATCCGTATACCAGCCACCGAAAACGCTTCCTCCTTTAGTAGCGTCCGCAATGGAAACAGCCGTTATAGATTCGTAATACCCCTTGTTAGAAGCCGCATTAACGCCGCCGTTCAATTCATAAGTAATTAAACCGTTTGCAACTTTAATATAAAGTACCGTATCTTGATTGATTACCGTGTTAACGTTAAACTCGGTTTCAAAGGTTGCATCGGTATAAATCTTGTCGTCTACACGAACAAAAGTATCTCTGATATTGATAACGGAAGTATCTAACATAGCGCCTGCAAGTTGGTTATAGTTATATTCCGTATAAGACGTGCCGTAGTTCAAGGTTAACTGAACGGTTTGATAAGTAGCAGCGTCTATCGTGATTTCTCTTAAAGCAAGCCAGCCCATCATTCCGTCTTTAATACGAACTTGGAAATAGAATTCCGTTTTACCTTCTATAAGACTTGTTAAAGCGATGTTGTGTATATCGTTGTAGTTAGCGTTTCCGGAACCTATTTCACCTTGTTCAACGCAAGTATAGTTGGTATATCCGTTAGCAAAAGGTTCTTCAAAACCAACGTAGTAGTCGATATAATAACTATCGGTTCTACCACCGCCGGAGAAGTTAGAAGCCTTGTTTCTCAACTCAATATCTATTGCTTCAAACTTTTTGCCTTGGGGCGCAACTACTTTATAGGTTATATATCCGTACGTGCTAGTAGTTGCAGCGGTAATACCGTGATTTAAATCAAACGTGGTGTACTTTAAGTTGCCGTAATCGTAGGTATCTTCTACAGCGTCAAACACACTGGTGACACTTGCTCCATCATACGCCTTTTTAAATCCGTTATCGGAATTTATATTAGAAACAAAATCTATAGTAGTTTCTCTTAAAGCAATCCAGTTTTGCGTAGCCGAACGAATACGTATTTGCAAGTAAACAACGCCTTGGTCAGGATTTAGCTTAAAGGCATAATACTTGTCGGTTGCAGGAGTGCTACCTGCTTCTACGGACGCTTCGTACAACTTAGCATAACTGTCGTATCCGTTTGCGATTCCGTCCGTATAGCCAACGTAGTAGTCTATATAATAATTATCAGTTCTGCTAGAACCACTCCAGTTGGTAAGCTTACCGCGAGAAGCAACCATAATTCCTTCTACGCCGGTTTGCGCCAACTTTGTAGCATAATTTAGTTTATAGGTAATATATCCGTAGCTAGAAGTGCTGGAAACACCTAAAGAGTAAGTGCCATCGTGAGAAACCATTTCTAATCCGCTGTAATCATAAGCGCCGTTTGCCCAGTCCACAGAACCTGCACCAAAATCGTTATAATTGATATTAAACTTATCAGTAAGTTCGCTAGCCACACCGGTAAAGGTGGTTTCTCTAAGCAATATCCAGTTAGAATCATGTGTTTTAACTTTTATTTGGATATAAGCAACACTCTTTGTTGCATCTACGGGGATTACAGTGTTGTCCTTGGCATTATAGCTGCTTGCCGCCGCAGAAGCCGCTCTCAAAGTAAGGCTGCCCGTTTTTGTAAAGTCGCCGTATCCGTTAGCAACGGGATCTTGATATCCTAAGTAAAAATCTACGTAGCAATTATCACGAGCGTTTTCTGCCCATAAAGCAAGTTTTGCACGAGTGCCTATTGCAAGCCCGTAAATTGTAGTTCCTTCGGTTGCCAAAGTGCTTAAATCTATTTTATAAGTCACATAGCCCGTTCTGCCTGCAGCAGCAGGTCCTAAGCCATAGCCGAGGATAGTATCGGTACTGGTAGAACCGGTATCAGCAAATTCTACAAGATACATATCTTGATAATCGTAAATACTTTCTTTCCAGCTGTTGGTTTCAGTGGTAGTCACGTTGTCATAAGCAACGGAAGTGCCCTTTGCCAAAGCCGCTCTTGCGCTAAACTTAACCGCAATTTCGGTAGAATAAGCGGATAAAGCAGAAGTATCGCTTAAAGTATAAGTAAACTCTTTGCCAGAAACAACTTGCTCTTTGCTATCAACGGAAACGCTATTAACAAAAGCGGTTGCCGCATTTTTTGCCTTAAAGGTAAATACAGCTTCTTCGCCTTCAACGATAAATACCGTGCCGGCATCTATTTCTCCGCCGTTTAATAAGATAGTACCTAATTCTTCGTTTTCCGCAGTCACGGTAATTTCCGTGCCGGCGGGCGTTTCTTGCTTAAAGTTTCCTATATAAACGCCTGCGTTATCCGTTTGAATTGCAACGTAATCTCCGTCTCTTTCAACCGCATAACCTTTTTCTATTGCCAAAACGCCGTCTATGTATGCAGAAATTATTCCATTAATGTATTCAACTTCTATATGGTAAACCTTTCCGTCTCCCTTAAAGTTTACTTTTGTGCCACGGTTAAAGCCATTGCCGCTTCTACTGTATCTGTATCCGCTAGCACCAAAGGTCATTGCAAAACCCTTAGATTCCATACCAACCCCTGCCTCATAGTCCGTCATAAATACAAGCCTTGTCTGGTCTATATTTAAAGTAGTGTTTGTGGTGGGATCTTCGTTAGGTTGCATAACGGGAGTATACAAATCGAAAGATACTTTGTAGTTTGTAGGAAGTGCCGTTTTAGATAATGCAATAGGATAACTGGGTCCGTTTACTTGCATTAACTTTTTGTTGTTAACAATTACCTCGCTTACACTGTTAGAAGTAGAAGCAACCGCCTCGAATTGAGAAGCAGAACTTAAAGCATCTTCTGCTATAACAACATCGCTTCCAGAGGTTATAGATATATTGCTTAAAGAAAGATTTTTGTTCTTAAATTGATAGCCTATATATCTACGGTCAATTTGTATATCGTGAGAATCCATTTCTCCTTGGAAAGCCGTAAAATTAACTTCACTAGCGTTAACAATGTTTCTACCTTCTGCTATAACAGAGATGTAGCCAGCATTGTTTGCGGCATCTGCAATATAAACAAAATCAAAACTTATATATTTATCCGCAGTATAAACTGTTTTGCTGGCAATGTTTTGTAAACTACTGCCGTCTCCTAAATAAACGGTGAAAGTAGCTTTATAACCGCCCGTGACAGATTCAACGCCCGTCACCAAAAGGTATACGCCCGTCATATCTGTATCGGGGTTTTCAAAGTTTCTCATAAACAAACCGATTCTCGCGTTTGTGCTTACGTAAGTAGTTTCGCTAGATAATTCGTTTACGGGAAGACCTAAATCGAATTTGAATTGTAAATTTTGCGTTTCATCTATCTTATAGTAGTTAGATTTGTCGTAATCTTCTACGTTAGCCAAGTTTTTATCTGCTATAAAACCGCGGTTATAAGAATCGTGCGGAGTGTCGGTGTAATAATAAATACGGTCCGTTTCAAAATCGTATGCGGTACCAACCGTTTGAGCAGTATCTATCGCTACCTGATTGTTAGCACTGTCCCATCTTTCTCCACCGGGGCTAAGCCAAAGACCGGTTTCACCTTCCGCAGGGGGGGTTGTCATGCCTATACCGGTAATATCGCCCGCATTTAAATCAACAGACATATTGTTTATTTTGGTACATTTTTTCAAACGAATAGTCATATATTCATTTGCAGACCAATAAAAAGTTCCGTCGTTAGTTTGTTCTGTTTTGGTAATTGTTTTAGTAGAAACAACGCCGTTTATACTAGAATAAAGCACACCGTTATAATAGCGGTAAGCAATGTGACTCCACTCTCCGCCGGTTCCTGCAATATTAGATTCTCCTGACATATTGTCCCAACCGCTGTAGCCAGTGCTGCTTCTTAATTTTGCAAACATACCTACTCTAAGGTCGTCCGCGCCGGAGTTGGAAGAATAATAATCAAAACTGATTTTAAAATTATCGGTAAGCGGAGTTTTATAGTACATAATCATGTAATCGCTACCGTTAGCGTTGGTTAAATACGTGTTGCCGTTTTTTATTAAGTTTCCGCTTTCGTCCGTATCAGCGTCGTCCGCAGTAAAAGTTCCCCAAATAGAGCCAGCGTTTGCAATCCACAAAGCGTCCCCTTCGGGTTCTATTGCTTTTACTCTAAGGTTATCTATGTAGTCCCCCGTAAAGCCTAATTGAAAGCAAAGATTACCTGTTTTTTTGCTAAAAGGATTTTGGCTATTATTAACGTTTAACCAAGTGCCTTCCGCATCTATATCCGTGCTGCCCCAAGGTGCAACGTTGATATAAACGTTTAACCCGTTATAACGGAAAGTCAATCTGTAATCTCTAGATTCCGTAGAAGTAGTGCTACGGATATAATCTCCACTATCAGCACTGTAAACATTGCTCATAGTAAAACTACTCGGCAAAATGTAGAACTTTCCGCCTGCATTATCGTAATCCGCAGCGCCTTTAGTATCTAATCCGGAATACATACCCATACGGAATGCATCGTAAAACTCATAGCTTGCAGGCAAGCCTACGTAGTGAATATCGTAAGAAATTTCCCACGCATCACCAAATCCGTCTAAGGTGAATTCGTCAAAATAATCCTTAGACCACTGACCGCCGGCTAAAACCTTATTGCCGTTTGAAAGAGTATCGATTCTAAAGTTAGAACCGGCGGTGTGTTGATCGCCGTCTTCAAAATCGTAAAAATACTCTTTAGCAACGTTAACCGTCGTTTCTGCAGAAGCGGATCTTTGGGTTTTTGGCATAAGCACGTACACGCCAAAGAAAACGCTTATCGCTGCAAAAAGCGAAAGCACGATGACAGATATCTTTTTACCTTTAATCATCTTTTTTCTCCTTTTAAACGAATAACTCGTTTATCATTATTATTCTTTTATCTTGCCCCTTTTGCCACCTAACGCAGGCGAATTTTGCCGCTTTTTTAGATAAGCCAAAATTTTGGGGTTGTTAACCGTTTTTTTGCTTTTTATTTAAGCACCGCACAAATTGCTTTTACTTTTATAAACATTATTATATATATAGTTATATGCTTATCTAAAAGCCTTTTAGAATAATTTGCCCGTTTAAAAAAGAATACACTAAGAGCCTATTATCCATCTTTTATGGCATTATATCACACTAATTTTCACATGTCAATAGGTTTTATTAAATTTAAAAAAACCGCAAAAATTGTCCAATAATTCGGCAAAAACTGACAATTTTTGATGTTTTTATATATTTTTTTCAAAAAAATTTTATAAAAAAAGGCGCTTGCCTTATTTTTTATAAAAAGCAAACGCCGCTATGTTTTTTTATAAAGTGTTTTTTGTTTTTTAGTGGCTAAATTCTTTTTCTGTACTCTACCAACACGTCCGTTAAATATTTATCGCCAAAAAAGGCAAGACTGTTTGCTTCTTTAACCATTTTTGCAGAATAAAGCCCTTTTGCAATATCGCTATTAGAAACGTCTATTATAACTTCTTTTTTAAGCGGATAATAAACGGTTGCACCAGTATCTAATCCGCCCGTGGTAGACATAAACTCTGCGCCCACGTCTTCTCCGTTATAAGATTTTATTCTACCTACTCTTTTTATATAGGTCGCCTTTTTTGCCCTACAATCCGCTATAAAAGTATCACGCACACCGCCTACTTCGCACAAGGTCATTTCTTCTTGCTCTCCGTTTACGGTTATGTTGCTTTTAAATTCATACTTCTTTTTAAGCACACCGTTTTTTCTAACGTACATAATAAGTTTGCTTGTAAGCGTGTTGTATATCCTTTGCGGGTTTTCTACCGTGGGCATTTTTTTGCCGCCCGTATACACTTCGTAAGGAAGTAGTTGGTTTGTTTTTGCAACCATTACCTCCGAAAAATGTACGATTTTTTCTTTATCTACAGAACCCTCTACAAGCGGCCAATATTTTAGCGTTATTTTTTTGGTCGCCACATTTGCGGTAAACGTTGCATCTATCCGTTTTGTAGATTTTATTTTCGGTAAGAAAAAATCGTTTACCGGTTTGTTGTTTTCGTCTTTTTCTTGCACCTTTATGCTTACAACGCAATCTTTAGGATAATCCGCAGGGATCACCACGTATGAACTTACGTTATAGGTTTCTCCGCCAACTACTTCTACGGGTTGCGTTTCTACGCAGTCGCTACTTCCAGCCGCTTCGTACACGTATACGTTTACTCCAGTTTCCGTTTTAGATGCAATTGCGTGTACCGTGCCCTGACTCTCTAAATACGCATCGAACATATTATAGCCCTGAACGTTTCTTTGCGTGCTTTTTCCCGTAAGTTCTATTCTCGTAAGCGGGCACGCTTGTGGGGTTTCTATATCAATTACTTGTCCTTTCTCTCTTATTCCCTTTGCTATTTTACTGCAACGCTCTTTCATTACGTAATAATATTTTTTTGTTTTTGGGGTCATTTTTTATCTCTCCAACAGTTTTTGTGTTTTTTGTTTTTATCGCTTGTCGGTTGTTTATGCGCGCATTGTCTATGCGCCGCCTAATTGTCGCTTGCGGTTTCATATAATTGCCGACGGCTTTTATATCTCTCTCCAACAAACGTTCCAACCGATTATTGTTTTTACGCCGCATATTTCCACTATCGTGCCCGAACTGCAAGAAATAGGTTCTGCAAGGTTGGCGTATTCGGTATCCACGGAAACGCTAGCGGCAACGTCGCCGTTTTTGAACGTGAGATAAAATGTATCTCCCGTGCCGCCGTCACTAGGAAAAGATAGTTCTAAGTTGTTTAGCACGCCGTAATAATATTCCGTGTTTTTTTGCACGGTTAACGCAATGTTTTTGGTCGCATAGTCTTCTACAACATTTACGCCGAATTTAGAGTCCGCATACTCTTTGTTTACCGCATCGTTTTTTTCTTTGGGTGTGCCGGTGTATAAGCAACCGTTTATATTATAAGCCGCTGCGCCGCCTGCTTCTCCCCTGTCGCTAAACTTTACGGAAGTTTGCTCCGTGCCGCTGTATGCGTACAGTTCTATTGCCATTGTTTCGTTGCTCCTTTTGTTTAGGGCGTTTTCTACCGCTTCGTTTGTGTCGTTTGAAAGGGCTTCTATTCTCGCCATTTCCGCCCTTAGTGCGGCGTAGGCTTCTTCGTTTGCAGAGTTATAGTCGCAAAGCCCTTCTTCTACGATTATCGTTTGCGTTGCGGTGGCTATTCTCGTTCCGTCCGTGCCGGTTATAAAAAACTGAACGGATACATTGCCGTAATCTTCCGTTAAGCAATGCGGCGCAACTATATGCCAAAGATTGAATTTTGCGCCCGTTTCGTCCGTAAGCGGCATATCTGTTTCTTCGCTTATCAGGCTTAAAGGAAATTTTGCCGTTGTTTTTCCGTTGGGAAGGGCAAAGTTTACGTCTACCGAATTCATTTTAGACGTGGTGCAAAAAAAGTATATATCGTTTGCCTTATAAGAGCCTTGGTATATACTTTCGGAAACGGTGTATAATGCGTCGCCGTTTCCGTTAAAATAAAACATCATAATTTTTTTCTCCTTTTTTCGGCTTTTTGCCGTTTTTTACATACCACCACGCTTTTTAGTGTTTTTCAACCCTTTTATGACGTTTTTTGCCCTTTTTATCTTTTGCACAGCGGTTTATATGCCGTTTTTTACGCACTGCAACTCTCTTTTTGGATTTTTTATGTGCCGCTTTTTTTGTATTTTTGCGCACCGCAATTTCATATATCTTTTTTGTTTAGCGCAACCACGCAAAGCGCTTTATAAAAAGCAAAAAGCAGTGCAAAATTTTGCACTGCTTTTGGTCGTCGTTTGTTTTTATTTCTTTATCTAAAATTGTTTTATTTGATAGCGGTAAAGTCATCGCCAAGCATAACTTTAAGCACCGTTTGTGCATACACTCTGTGTATATAGTCGTTGGGGTGGTTTAAGTTGTTGGAATTTACGTCTTCAAACCGCTTTCCGCTATCGTAAATAGACTTTGTTATGCCGGAAACGGGTGCAACTATTATACCAGTGCCTTCGTTTGCTATTTCTACAAGCTTATCTTCAAACTGCGGCATTGCGCCGTAATAAGAATCTGTCGTACCGCTTTTTACAATCTCTTTATTTCCCGTCATCGGAGAGATAAGAACTATTTCCATATTAGGATTAAGTTTTCTTAAAGCGGTTATCGTTGCCTGTATGTTTGTTTTATACTGTTCTGCCGTGGTGGGTAAATCGTTCATTCCCAAAGCAATCAAGCACACGTCCGGTACGATGGTAAATCTCTTTACGGATTCTTCTCCCCAATTAGAAGCTTTGCCGCCGTATCCCACGTTTTCGTATGTGATGTCTGCAGTAGGAAATTTTGCATTTAAGTAATCGCCGACAAGTGTTGCGTATCTGGGCGTTTGAGAACCATATCCGAAATCTCCGGAAGAACCTCTTCCGTAAGTAATGCTGTCGCCCGTTATGCCTATATTTATCTTTTTACCGTTTTTAAGTTTATTTAGCGTGTTGGGTATGTTTTCCGCTTGTCCCACGGGAACTGCGCCTTTCCACGTGCCGTTATGCTCGTAAGACACGGAAATTTGGTGCTTGTTAGCTTCCGTTTCAGATGCGTAAATATACTTTCCGTCCGCGGTAATCATACTCAGCTGCAAAGCGCTCATTGTAGAAGAATAATCTTGATAATAGTTTTTCCAGTAGTCTATCCTGGTGCTTGCGGTAAGTTTTATTTTATTGCCTTCTATAATATAGTCCACGCCTTGCGTATACTCTTTTTCTAAATAATAATCGTATACGGAAATTATTCTGGTAGGAGTATATAAAAGTTGGGGTGCGTCGTTTATATTTTTAAACGTGACCGTTTCGTTATAAACGTTTTTGCTTCTCCAAAACGGCAAAAGCGCAGTATTTAAGTTGTACTTGTTTGTTTCTTGCCAATCGTATAACACGGATTTTACACCGCTTGTGCTAGAAATCATAGTTCCGTTAGTAGAAAGCGTTGTGCTTCCGTTAAATTCGTCTTTATCCGTGTAATCGGTAGCGGGTGGTTGCGCCGTACCGAAAATATCGTTATCGACAGGGTTGCTTTCCGCTTCCGGAAGCGTCCATTCGTATCCGCCGGAAGGATTTCCCCCCTCGCTTCCGCCTTCACCGTTTCCGCCCTCAGGCGTTTCGATAGAAGGACCTTCTGGGTCTTTAGGGGGTTCTTTTCCGCACCCTACAAAACTTGCAATCGCCAAAAAAAGGACAAGTATTAAAGATAATATAGATATAAAACTCTTTCTCATTTTACTTTCCCCCTTTAAGCGTTTTTAACGTAGTAGCAAGTAAACTCTAAACTGCCGTCCGCAAGAACCGTTCCCGAAACAAAAGACTTGTATTCTTTTTCCTCGCTGCCTACGTTAATACTTATTTCTTCTACCGCGGTATAGCCCGTTTTTGAACGCCTTTCCGCAGATATAACCGTTCCCGCCTTTGCGGTTTTGGTTTGAGTTGTGGTTTCAACTATTTCGTTTCCTAAAACGTAAACGTGTTTTACGGTATAGTTAACGGAAAGCCCTTTTGCTTTTTCTAAATACTCTTTCTTTATCGTTTCTAACTCTTCCACGTTTTTTGTATTTAGTTTTTGCGCAACGCTTATAACGGAACGCTCGTTATTTTTTATATCGCTATCCGCATAATCGGCAAAAATAAATGTCGTTTGCCCGTCTTTATCGCATTTTATATAACTTCTTGCAACAAATTTTTTATCTAAATTTTCTTTTAACAAGTTTACTATAGAATAGTTAAAACTGTGGTAATATTCGTTATAGTCGCTATCTAAAAGCGCCGTTCCGTTTAATACCGTTATTTTACCTTCCGCCACCTTTCCCCAACAATAAACGGGGTTCTCTCCAAAAAGGTTTTCGTAATTTATATCGCCGTAAGTTTTAATATATTCCGCCGGCATTATCACTGCGCCAAAAGTCGTTTTATAGCCCGCTGCCGATAGCATATTTACAAAATCTTTTCTAACAAGTGCGGTAAACGTAAGTCCGTTGCCGTCTTTATTAAATCTTATTCCCGCACCGCTCTCCATAACAAAGTTATAAAAACCGACAAACTGTATACTGTTAATTTTTACCGCAATATCATTTAGTGCAACGCTGTTTGCCGTATCGTGCTCTATTTCTATCTTAACGAACAATGTTTTTGCGGTTTTTGCTTGTTCGCTTAATATAATAGTGCCAAAATCTACCGTTCCGTTTGTAAGCGTTTCTTGCCCGCTAACGGATATATACTCTTGTGTCTTTGAATAATTAGTTCCGTCAAAAGAGTGTTTTACAATCAC
>CAYVPW010000025.1:0-19065 GCA_964453915.1 uncultured Christensenella sp.
CCCCCTTATTGTTTCTGTTTTTAAAACTTACCATATAATTTTTATCGTATTCATACATATAAAAATCACTATATAAATCACATATAAAATCCGTTTTCTTTATAACTAGCATCCATTTAGCAAAACTTTGTTTCAGTAAATTTCTTAATCGAACTTGTTCGTTTTTATCAAAAACGTTGTTATCATATGTAGAAAAATCAGAATCATACGGTGGATCTAAAAACATAAAATCCGAACTATCCATATCAAATTTACAAATAAAATCTTCAAAATCTAAATTATAAATTGATGTATTTTTTACATACTTTATAATATCATTCGACTGCATTTGTTCAATTTTTGACGACATGTTTTTATAGTTATAAGAACGACCACCATATGGAACGTTAAACGTTCCATTTTTACTAAACCTAAACATAGAGGAATAACAAAATTCCCTTATAAAATAAAAACACGCCGTATGTAAAGGCATATCGTCTGTTCTTTTATTATATAAGTCACGTACACACATATACAAAGCTGTTTTTTTAGCTGTTAGCAACAACTCTTTTTTATCAGTAGAAGAAATTTTTGCACCAACTTGTTCTAAAGCAGCGAACTTTCGATTTTTCAACAATAAAGATTGTTTTTGGTATCTAAAATAATCAATTTCGTTTATATTAAATAAATTAGCAGGTAAATTTTCGACAAACTCTATTTCCCTCCAAAGCATATCTAATTCTGTTAAGTATAAAAAGAAATCATTGTTTTGATACTTTACGTAGTTATAAATATTTATCAAATCTTTAGACTTATCGTTTATAAATGAGTTTTCTACATTCATATTAAAAAATACCGACCCACCGCCAACAAACGGTTCAAAATATCTTGATATTTCCTTAGGGGCATATTGAGAAATAAAATGAAACTCTTTTAATTTTCCGCCGGGATATTTAATAAATGGCTTAATCATTTGATGCACCTTTTTATTATTTTTCAGTGCATCAAATAGTATATTCCGTGAACAAAATTTTGTCGGTTGTTCATTAAATATTTCGATATTGTTCAAAAATTAAGAATATTGCCGTCGATACACCTTGATTTTACCTGTAAAACTTGTTATAATAGACAAAAATGTGCATCAAATATACTATTTGATGCACATTTTTACAACAAAAAACAGGGTACTTGGCTACCCTGTTTTTGCGGTTTAACGTTATTTTGTATTTTAAATTGTTGTTAAAATACTATTTATATTTTTGTTCCAACTCTTTTTGAACTTCTTCTGCGCGGGCAATTTGCTCGTTTAAGTTCCATTTTCCTATATTTACGCCGTCTTTTAAAAGCATAGATCCGCATTGATGAAAATAAAATTCAATACCCCTTTCTTTCGCTTCTAAAAACAACGCTTCTACCCATTCGTATTTTATAGGGCGCACTTCAGATTTCGGCGCCATTTCTCCGCCAACGTTAACGCATTTTATAAGCCCCGTATCTAAATATTTACCTAAAGATATAGGCGCTATCAACGGAGAACAAAACACCTCTCTGTGTTTTAGCGGTGCGCTTAAAAAATACGGCAAACGCCTATCCGCCATTTCTTGATTTTCTATTGAAATGCTTAAGTGAAAATGTTCCCACCCTTCGCCCCAATCAGGCGGCAAACAGTCCTTTATCCTTTCCGGACGCTTTGTTGTGGTGACAAATATACAATCTCTTCTGCGCCTTATAAAATCCCAACAACCTTTACGCCACTCATCTGCTTCTTCTATAAAAAAGTCAGAAGAAAAGCAAAGTTTAACCAAAGAATTAGGCGGGCAATCTTTATCTTTTAATTCATAGGTAGTTTTGCCCTTTGTTATAAGCGTTGTATCACGACCGTATCTTTTGTCCATTTTAAAAACAAAACAGTTTTTACACCCTAAACTTGCCTTTTTGCAACCGTGCCAAGGATTCCACGGAACAGCTTTTTCTATATCATTATTTTGCATAAAGCACCACCAAAAAATTTACTTTCTATTTATCGTATAAACGACGCAAAACTAAAACTTTACCTCGCAATCGCTATTGTTATTTTCTTAATCGCAAATAGCCGCACGTAAAACAAAATCTTTGCTTTTATCTTTTTTTGTATACCACGTTATTAGCCGTAGAAGAAACGTTTGTGTAATCTATTATTAAGTCCTCTAAACTGTTTGCCAAAACTCCGTTTCTGTATAAATTTTCAAAGAATATATTATAGAAATGCGTTGTGTCGTTAGTTTCGTTAAATAGCCTTACGTCGCTCGAAATAGGCGTGTTTCCGCCGCTGGAATAAGCGCCGTACCCATCGGGCTCTTTATAATAAGAGAAGTTCTTAAAAGATATGTCGTGTATAGTGCCATAACCTGCCGTGGTATCGTAAGTCCATTCGTTATGTTCAACAGAAATATTTACAACGTACCCCGCGCAGCAATAACTGGTACAGTCTATAAACTGCATATCTGAAACGGTTTCCGTATCCCCTACCAAAACCATAAACGCTCCCATAGAATACTTGCCCGTTGCCTCTTTCCAAACGGCGTTTTGCACCAAAGAGTGACAATTTATAAATTTAACATTGCTAACGTTTGCACAGGCTTCTTGTATAAACCCGAAACTTCTAGTTTTTTCCGCCCAAGCTTGACAATCTCTGTAAACAACGTTTTCCACGTTAGGATCTACGCCTTGCGGAACGTACTTTTTCTCTGTATTCGCCTTTATTTCAAACAAATCGTCTCCAGAACGCAAAAAGCAATTTTCCACCAAAACGTTTTTACTGTTGCAGGTTGCTATTCCGTCCGAATTGACTTTTATCCCAAAGCCTATAACGTTTTTAACGTGAACGTTGTTGCAAAGAGTAAATACCATAGTCCAACCGGTAGCGTTTACCATTGTAGGTCCGTTTACGTATATGTTTTCGCTGTTGTCTATGTTTATCGTTGCCCTTTCGTGGCGATACATTAAAGAATAATCAAACACACCGTGTCCCATTATTGCAACGTTTTTCATACCCGCAAAGTTTATCATTGTAGAATAAACTTTATTTCCAAAGGTATTTTCGTAAGCGACTTCACCTTCTTGATGGGGTAAACAAACAACGTATGCACCCGTGTGCAAATAAACAACGGTATTGCTGGTGATAGTTAAACTGGTCACAAAGTGAACGCCCTTATCAAACTCTAAAACCTTATAACCGTTAGGTATACTTTGATTAAAATTCTCTCTAATAAATATAGTAAACGGCTTTTCCGTATTGAACTTTCCGTTAAAAAACACGTTGTACGTTTCAAAATCGTTTACGGTAAATTCTACAACGTTATTCTCTACCTTTGCCGCAATTCCGAATTTTTCGGGTATAACAACCGCACTGTCTACCGTATAATTCGCAGCGATTTTCACGGTTAGCGGAAAACAGTCTTTATCCGTATCTACGTATCCGAAAGAATGGGCGGAAGTTGTGGAATAAGGCGCAGCGTACGTGTAAACGTTCACCGTTTTACCTTTAGAATCCGTCACGCTTGCAGTATAATACGGACTTTTTATCAAGCCTTGGTTAAATCCGTCGTCCGTTTTTGTGTTTGATATAAACTTATCAAACCAATCTCCACTGAGTGCGTCTACGTAATCGGGTAATTCCGTAGAAGAAGTTCCGGAAGCAAACTCAACGCTTGTTTTTCCGTTTCCAACCGTAAACTGTCTAAAAGTAAACGTATCGTTTCCGGATAAATCTATTGCCTTAACAGCCAAGGTATACGTGCCCTCTTCGGCGGGCAAAAAAGCCCTTTCACTGTCAAAAGTATTTTCAAGCGTTTTTCCGCTTGGAGAATAAAGATAAGTCGTATAAGAAAATTCGTCTATATCCGAAATGGTAATTTTGGGTAAAACAACGTACTCTCCCACACTCACGCTTTGATTGAGTTCTCTGCTTAATTTTATTTCCGGCGCTTCGCTGTCTCTAACCCCTAAATAGGTAATAACACCAGTCTTTTTTGCCTTTTCGTTTCCGTGTGCGGCTATACTCATATAAGTGTATCCGCTTTCATCTTTTAAAGAACTGTATAGAGCAATCCTGTCAACCACACCGTTATCTATCTTTACGTGATTTATATACACGTCTACGTTATCGGTATATATAGAGTTATCGGTAAGTTTTTCTATTTCAAAAGTAAGATAAGGCTCGGTAAAAGTTTGCGATGTTAAACCCTTTCTGTTTCCTTCTAGGTCTATGTATTGCATTCTTATGGTATAAACACCGTATTCTTTGCTAAGCATAACCAAAATCGAACCGTTCGTTTTAGTTCCGTCATAACTGCCGTACGCGGCCGTTCTTCCTAACCCGAAGCCGAACCAGTGGTCGTCTCCGCCGTTCAACATTTTTTCGGGCAAAGCGGATAAATCCATTTCTAACTTTAATCCGGAAGACATATCCAGTGGCAAAGCGCAATATCCGCCCGCACTGTATTCTAACCCATTACTAGTTTGCGATACGGCACCGTGACTACCGCCGCTTGTGCTTTTCCAGTTAGACGTATTGAAAAATTGAGTTAAATTTCCCTTTTTAGTTATCGTAACGGTCTTTGTATAGCCGTACCCCAAAACGTAGTTTGAATTTTCTTTTAAAACGCAGGTTGCAGTATAACTGCCCATCTCTATCATATCTCCGCTATAATCCACGGATAAAGAAACAGTGTCGTCCCCTATTAAATTAGTGGCTTTTACGGACAGCGTTTTTTGTGCAGTACCCGTATATTCTACAAGCGTATCACCAACAAACTCAACTTCTAACAACTTTTTGTCTATCGTTAGCACAACCGTCCTGTTTGCAATGGCGTAGTATCCGTTTTCTACGGTAAATTTAACGTTTACCAAATACTTTCCGCCGTTTACGTTGTTATTGTTAGAAAAAGTAGCACTTACGCCTTTGGGCAACCCCTCTATGCCGATACTGTGAACTTGCCCGTCATAAACGGCGTAAGTACCGGTAAATTTTAGGTTTGTCAAATCGTATTTTTGCAAAAACTTATAGTTATCTTTAAGTACTTGCCTTTGCGTTGCGGTAAGTCCGGAATCCGTATCGTTATATGCTGCAAGTGCAACCATTTGCATAGAACGAACGTTATTTGTTATCTCGTAATTATGGTATATCGCAAATTCGTAATGCTTTTCCGTCCCCTTTTCGTATAAAATATATCCGCGGGCAACGTACTCCGTTCCGGATTCTCTATCCGTAACGTTATCTAAAACACCTCTAAAATAATAGCAGCCTTTTTCTGCGTTATACAATATTTCTCCGGAAGATTCGTTTATCCTTATCGTTGCCTTAGAACCTGAAGTTCCCGTTCCTCCAAATGAATAAACCGCAGAAGGTCCGAAAACATTGTTATAATTTATATCGCCGTAAGAAGTCACGTAGTCATACGGCATTATGATAGTTCTTGCAGTCACTGTGTAGCCCTGCGCCAACAAAGACTCGTAAAAATCCTTAGGAACGTTGGTCGTAAACCTAATCCCCGCTCCGCCCGAAGTTATTTTTACGGCAGCGCCTTCATTCATCATAAGCCCCTTTGCCGTTTCGCCTATAATTTCCGTTTTATAAAGCAAAAAGCCAAGCGATTGCAATACTATTCCGGAAGTGCTACCGGTGCCGTTTGCAGCATTGAATTCTTCCGTATTATAATGCAAAATTTCTAGTTTTATATATACGGAATTATGCCCCGAAACAAGCGTAGTTAAATCCACTCTCGGCGTATACGTTGGCATATATAGCGCCGTTTTAACGTTAACACTGATAGGTTTAGAGCCGTCCGCCGTTAAAGAAGTATCTTCGTTAAGGTTATAAACTGTTTGCCAGTGTTCTTTATCAAAACTTATTTTTACAAAGGCGTTTGCACCTAATCTACCCGTCGTTTCATCATAATAAAATCCTTGATTGTTTCCGTATTTACAGGTAAATTCAAAGAAAAGGTTGCTAAAAACGTCGCCGTCGTCCGCCCTTAGCAAATAGGTAATACTAGCGTTTCCTCCGCTAACGTATCCACCCCAAACGTTGCCGGATACAGCACCCCAGTCCACGTGCCCGCCGCGATCCGATACTAAATTGTTTATTTCGTATGCGTTTACGCCAAGGTCTTTTGCCCCCTGAAAATCGTCTACATAATCTATACCTTTAACGTACTCCGCAAAAACGGTTTGATCTTTATACTCTGTTAAATCGTATGCGCTCCACTCACCCGTATACCCTAATCTATCCGGAACTTTCGGTTCTAAAAAAACGGGATTGTCAATCGAATATTCAACTTGTTCAACTAATTTTCCATCGTAAGTATTAAAAGTAATAGTGCAAATTTTTGCAGTATAAACGGCGTTTATCACAACATCTGTATCGGTCATTATATCCGGCTCGTCCACGTCCCAAGCACCTAAATACCCTTTTTTCTCCGGCACGGAAACTTTTTTAACCGCTTCACCAACGGAATATTCGTTTACCAAATATTCTTCGTCGTCTACAATATAAGTAATAGAATATTTAACGCCCGCCTTAATTTCCTCTCCATGTACTTCTTTTTTGTCTTTATCCAAAGTAGGACAAACAAAAAAAAGACTGCAACAAACGATAGCAATCAAAAATAATATAGACCAGCCTTTTGTTTTTAACATAACCTTCTCCTGTGCAAAAGTTATGTTATCATAACCGCTAAAAAAAGTCAATTTAAAAGCACCCTATAAGGGTGCTTTTCTAAACACTGCGTTTTGTTATTACGCTTTATACACTATTTCACCGCCGACAACCGTCATACAAACGTTAAAGTCTTTATCAATCACGGTAAAATCTGCTCTCTTTCCTTTTTTTATGCTTCCCGCTTCCTTTTCTATTCCCAAAACTCTTGCGGGGTTTATCGTTGCAAAGTCAACGGCTTTTTCTAGGCTTACACCCGCCTTTTCCACAACGTTTTTAATAGCATCATTCATCTTTAATATAGAACCGGCAAGAGTTCCGTCTATCAATCTCGCCTCTCCGTTTTTTACTATTACCTTTTGTCCGCCAAGTTCAGACTCTCCGTCTTGCAAACCTTTTGCACGCATAGAGTCTGTTATTAAAACAACTTTATCGTCCTTCTTGTTTTTCACCAAAACTTTAATTGCGGGCACGGAAACGTGAATGGTATCACATATCACTTCCGTATTTAATTCGTCAATCAAAAGTGCGCTTCCTACAACGCCTATTTCCCTATGATGCAACGGGCTTTGTGCGTTATACGTGTGCGTGACGTTTTTTGCTCCGGCATTAAATGCTCTTAAAACTTCCTCGTATTTGGCAGCGGAATGCCCTACAGATGCAACTACGCCGTTTTTAGTTAAAAACTCAATAAACTCTAAAGCACCGTCTTCTTCCGGAGCTAAAGATACAATCTTTATCTTATTGCCGCTTGCTTCTAAAAATTCATGCATGAGAGCAACGCTTGGCTTTTCTACAAACTGCTCTGCTTGTGCGCCCTTAAATTTTTTAGAAATAAACGGACCTTCTAAATGAACGCCTACAATTCTTGCCCCGTCTTTTGCTCCCTCGTAATCTTTTACTGTAGAAAGAGAATTTAAAATTTTATCTTTAGAAACGGTCATTGTTGTCGCTAAAAAAGAGGTTGTTCCTTCTTTTACAAGAGTTTTAGAGATAGTTTCAAACGCACTTACGGTGCCGTCCATTGCGTCCGCACCGCCCGCACCGTGAATATGCTCGTCTATAAACCCCGGCAAAACAATACAGTTATCCGGAATTTTCACTGAATTTTCAAAGCATTTTTCATCGTTTATTTCTACAATCCGTTCGTCAAAGGCAAGGTTTGTTTTTACGATGCCTCTCCCTTCAACGTATATATAAGCATTATTAAAAGATTTCATATTACTCTCCGATATTATTCGTTTGCGGGAAGCGATGCCGCCGCTATGCTTTGTCCTACTTTTCTGGTTTTTTCATCGGGCAAAGAAACGTTAATATCCGCATATTCGGGATATTCTTCTTTTAACACCTTTTTGCAAGTATCAAGTATCACGTCTCCGCCTTTTCCGCTCATTACTCTGCCTAAAAGCAACAAATGCTTTATATCGTAGAATAGAGAATAGAAAGGAATAGTGCACGCAAGATACGTTCCTATATCTTGATATATCTTTATAGCAAGTTCGTCGTCTTTTTCTGCAAGCGCTTGAATCACCTTTAATTTTTGTGCGGGAGTCAATCCGTCTTCAAAAACAAATCCACCTAAATTAGCAAGTTTTATTACCGCATCTTGAGAAAAATATTTGCAACCTACGCCGTAATCTCCGCTCCATTCGTCTTGCATAGCACCGTCGCTTAAATCAACGGGAACAAACGCCAATTCGGAAATCCAACCGTTAAGTCCGCCCTTGGCGTTTATGTATCCTACCGCCTCGCTTGTGCCCATTGCAATGCCCAAAACGTTTACGTCTTTAAGCGCCATACTGCCTGCAAGAGCCGTCACGTCGCCGTCGTTTGCAACAACTACGGGCACGTCTCCTATCTCTTTGGCAACGTTTATATACATATTCTTAACGTAGTCGCCGTGCTTCTTTTTATCTACTTTGTTAAATAGAGAAGCAACCATAATCTTGTTATCTATATAAACACCTGCAGAAGATATTCCTATTGCATCTACTCTCGGCATTTTAGACTTTGCCGTCAAAAACGCCGTTTTTATTCCATCGTAGTGATACGTGGGGTCTTCCGTTATTTTAGGATTCCAAACCACTTCTTCGCTGTAAACGACTTCGCCGTCTATCACCGCACTCACCTTTCTATCGCTTCCGCCTGCGTCGAAACCGATTCTGCAACCTTTAATGTTTCCGCCAACCTTTTCAAAGGCATATTTTTTTTGCGGCAAATCTTTTTCTTCTTTATATACGACCTCGAAAGGCTTTTCATAAACGGTACTCATAAAATCCACGTCAAAGTCCCTTGCGCCGCCTTTTGCGTATGCGGATTTAATGCTTACGTATATCCGCTTGCTTCCGCTGATATATACTTTATATCCACCGCAAACCCATATTATGGATTTTATAATTCTTTCGGCAATTTTAACGTTTAATTCGTCGTTTACGCCGTCAGTAAAAGCATCGAAAGAATAAACGTAGTTATATCCGCCGTTTCTTTCTACCACAACGGTTATCTTTTGACTAGCCGGTTGGCTTTTTACCATTTTGTTAAACGCTTTTATTTCTTCAATAATGGGTTTAAAGTTTTTGTCTAAATTCATTTTTATCATATTATTTCTCCGTGGTTTTTACAAAACCGAATTTTATCAAATACATTGCGGGCAATGCACTCCACCCGTGGCAAAGACTTCCGGCATTGTCAAACGCGGCTTTGCCTTCTATTGTTTCCCACGCACAATCCGCACCAGAATTGAGCATATAAGAATATTCTTTTCTTATTTCGTTTATTATATAATCTTTATATTTATCACCCATAGAAAGCAGCGCATCGTACTTAAAAGTTTTTAAGCTAAGCGTGCAAGGCAGCATTTTTCCTAAAACTATGCTTTCACATATAAACGCCTTATCCTTTCCGTACAAACGCCGGCAAGAATAGCCAAACTGTTGCCAACTTCTACAAACTCTTCTTTTTCGTCTCCAAAAAAGAAAAATCCCTTTTCTTTATTAAAATAATGCTCTTTAATCGCTACCTTAACTTCTTCTCTTAACTTGCCGTACGTAAACTCCTCGTTTATATTGTTGCAAACGTATTCTAAACCATCTAACGCAATAACGAACAAGCAATTTATAATCAAGTCCGAAGAAGAAGTTTTAGACCTTTCAGACGTTCCCATAAGAAGGGGCGCCCAGTCGTAAAAATTCCAGTATTCTTTACCGCAAAAATTATTAACAAGCCCGCCGTTTACCCTTAAAGAAAAAGCCGAAATTATCTCTTGCAACTTATAAAAAATACTCTTTACAAACTTTGTATCTTTTGTAAATTGCAAATATTCTTTTACTTGCAAAATATAGTAAAGCGAAAAAGCAGGTATTCTAAGCGTTATTCCGCAAGGGTAGCAAATAGATAAAAGCCCGTCTTTTCCCCTGTCGTTAGATATAAGTTCTAAGTTAGATCTAACGTATTCCGCATTGCCGTTTTTATAAACGCTATATCCAGTAAGCATTTGATTTCTAGAATCAAAAGTATACAGTGCCTGTTCTCTCCACGGGCAGTCCATATAATGCTCCGCCATAGAAAGATTTAGGGTGTTTACGCAAAGGCGATATATATCTTCTATTTCTTTATCCGCACATTCCGCCTTTAATTCTTGTGCGGGATAGCTTTGCTTAATAAGCCCCACTCCGTTTACCGTAAACGGCTTTTCGGAATCAATTTGCAAATATCTGCAACCGAGCCTTAGCATATAGTTTGCGTATTCATTTACACCTTGCTTAGCAACGTATTCAAAAGAAAAATCCCTTCCGGTTATAATTCTATCCACCTTGCCGTCAACTAAATTTTCGCCAAAAGAAACGGTAAGTTTTTGAGAGCAAAAACTTTCACATTCCCAAAAGAACAATCCGAACGTTTCTCCGCCCAAATCGAATATTTTGTGCGTAGCTTCGTCCTTTACACTTTTTGCGTAAACTTTTTCTTTGTTTTCTAATTTTTTATTAGGTCTTTTTACAAAATTGCAAATTTTATCAACGACAAAGGACTTGTTAAATCCAACTAATTTTCCGTTTTTCCAGTCGTCTTCTTTATTCGCGTCGAACAAATAGCCGTATCCTAATTGCGAAGTTATTATTTTTTCTCTTCCGTTTTGATAAGCAATGCTCTTTCTTGATAAAACGCTTTCGTCGCTAACCGCTAAAACATTGCCGTCTTTATCCGAAATTTCAAAAATTAAACCCGCATCGTACTTTTTATACTTTTGCGTATCTAAACCGAAATACCAAACCAGCACGGCGATAGAATTTTTGCCGTCTACCAAATACTCCGAAACGTCAAGCGTATCGTATGCCTTAAAATGCTCAAAATCCGCATATTGATTGCACGCAACAAACTTTCCGTTGATAAAAAGCGTGTAATCGCTATCGCAAGAAAGATTTATAACACAACCCTTTTGGTTATATTCAAGCGGAAGGTAAAATTCGCCGTAAGTATCCGGCAAACACGGTGTTTCCATCCAAATAAACTTGGAATTATCAAACATAAAACGATCCCCCCCCGTTATTCTACACTAAAAGTATAAATCCGCTAAGAAAAACAGTCAATAACAATTCTTGCAGTTTTTACACCAAAAAATGCTCTGAGAAAATCTCAAAGCATTTAGTCTGTATATTTTAATCTTCAACGTATTTATAATAAACCCTGTAAAAAGTATTAAGACAGGTAAACCCAACCGTCATTGCTAGCTTGGATAACGGAAGAGAAGGATTTTCCGTATGAATTTTTACCGCTTCTTTTACACGTTTTCTGTTTATGTATTCTCTTAAACTCATACCCGTAAAATTATTAAATCTTCTAGAAAAATAACTTTCCGTATACCCGAAATAATCCGCAAGCGTTTTTAAGGAAATATCTTCTTTATAATGCTCGTCTATATATCTCATAACTTCGGCTATAAATTCTCCAACCCCGTCCTTAGGCTTATCGTATAACGGATAAGAAGCCATTAAAACGCCCAAAAACGCATTGACGATTCCGCTTTTAAATTTATAATCTCCTATATCCCAACCGCTGTAAGTATAATCGCAAATAATATCTAGCAAACCGTAGGCATCGTTTTTCTCCATAAAAATTGGGAAAACCTTACCCTTTAACACGGAATCCGCAATATCCTTACCAAAAACCAAAGCGTATACAACTGCCTTACCTATAAATTTATAAGAATGCGGAATAAGCGAACCTATAAACGCCATTTCGCCCGTATGCAAAATGCATTCTTCTTCGCCCACTCTAACCATATAATCTCCGCTTTTAACAAAAATCAATTCGTTGGCATTATGAAAGTGCGGCATTATATGGTGATATTCGCCGTCAGTCAAATCATATTTTATCAAATTTATATAGCCGTTTCTGTCGGCAATCTTTTCGTATAAATTTTGTTTCATATCTGCTTTAAAATTATACCCTAAAACTTTACCTTAGTCAATACCAAATAAAAAAATATCCCCTTTTTACAGAGGATATTTTAAATATTTGATTTACAGCGTTATTTTCTTGCGATTTTCCGCATTTCACGGTCCAAACCTTTTTATTAAACGCAAAAAAATCTAACTCAAAATTTATTGTGGTTAAATTTTTTCTATATATTCCGCCACGGTGCTTAAATAATCGCTTTCCACTTCTTCTATTTTTCCTGCGTCGCACTTTTTTGCAAAGTCCGGATTTATAGGAATTTTAGCCACTTTACTTATACCGAAATCGTTTGCCACCGCTGCTACCTTGCTTTCTCCGAAAACGTTAATTTTTTCTTTGCAATGCGGGCACTCTAAATAAGAATAGTTTTCTACTATACCAAGTACCGGCACGTTCATCATATCCGCCATTTTTACGGCTTTTGCCACTATCATAGAAACAAGATCTTGCGGAGAGGTGACAACCACTATTCCGTCAATCGGTAAAGACTGAAAAACGGTAAGCGGAACGTCGCCCGTTCCGGGAGGCATATCCACAAACATATAGTCTACGTCTTTCCAAATAACGTCTGTATAAAATTGCTTAACCGCACCCGCTATTATAGGTCCGCGCCAAACAACGGGGTCGTTTTCGTTTTCTAAAAGCAAGTTTATTGACATAAGCTGAATGCCCGTTTTACTGATTGCGGGAAGTATGCTTTTTCCGTCTGGAGAAACGGCTTTATCTTTTATCCCGAAAACCTTAGGAATAGAAGGCCCTGTAATATCCGCATCTAAAACTGCGGTTTTGTATCCTTTTTTCTGCAAAGATACCGCAAGCAAAGAAGTGACCAAAGATTTGCCTACTCCGCCCTTTCCGCTTACAACGCCTATAATTTTTTTAATTTTGCTTTGTTCGTTCGGCTTTTCCTTTAATATTTCCTTTTTTTCGGAACAATCGCTAGAACAATTTGAACAATCGTGCATACATTCACTCATTTTAATTCTCCTATCGTAATAATATTTTTATCTTTATTATCTAAATCTAAAACCTTTTCTATGCGAACGCTTGCTTTTTTACTTACCGCCAAGGTAAAAAAATATTCGTTGCCTTCGTTATCCGCAAACTCGTTAGTATAATAATATTTTGCCTGATTTTGACATTTATAATTACATTCTTCTTTTGTAAATTTCTCTAACAAAAATTTTTTCTGTTCTCTTTCTCCGTCCTCATTGTTAAAGCTTAATCCGTACCTTTTTTTTAAGGCAACAACCTTATCGGAAAACAGTTCCGCATCAACACCCACGCAACCGCTATAAACCGCAACGCCAACTAGGTTTTTTGAATGTGTAATGCTAAAACAGCCATCAAAACCGTCTATTATCCAGCGTCCGTTTTCTTTTTGATGAGCGTTTGCAATTTTTTTGCCGAAACAATCCTTAAGGGCATATTGTAGCAACGCCCACGCAACCGTAGACTGAACTTTTTTACACTCGTCGCCGATAGATTCTATATATTGCGCTCTCTCTTTTGCAAAATCGCCAACGTTTACGCCAAAAAACACTTTATCCGTAATATCCGTTAAGTATACGCAAACCATAATTTTTCCGTTATATATTTATTTATAACAGGCATAAACGCCGATTACTATATTATTGTATCACACCCTTTATATTTTAGCAAATACTTTCGGTTTTTTATATGAGTTTATAAATAAAACCCTTGTAATTAGAATTTCTTTATGATAGAATATTATTAGACAAAAAAATAGAGAGGTTGAACAATGAATATTTGGCACGATATAGAAAGCAGTAGAATTACTCCTGAAGATTTTATTGCCGTTGTAGAAATAAACAAGGGTTCAAAACAAAAATACGAAATGGATAAAAAAACCGGTTTACTTAGGTTGGATAGAATTTTATATACCTCTACCCACTACCCTGCAAACTACGGTTTTATCCCCCACACTTTGGCGGACGACGGGGACCCGTTAGACGTGCTTATTTTATGTTCCGAAAGTTTAGTTCCTATGTGTTTGGTTAAGTGCTATCCCATAGGCGTAATTATAATGAACGACGGGGGGCAAGTGGACGAAAAAATCATCGCTATTCCTGATACAGACCCCAACTACAACACTTACAGAGATATCAGCGACCTGCCTAAACACGTTTTTGAAGAAATGCGCCACTTCTTTCAAGTTTACAAACAACTGGAAAACAAAAAAGAAACCAGCGTAGACGTCACCGCAAACCGTGAAGAAGCAATAAAAATAATCAAAAAGAGCATGGATTCTTACAAGAAAAATCTTTACGAACTAACTGCGAAATAAACTTTACAAATTTAAAAATAACCTTAAAACGCCCTGCAAACATGCCGGGCGTTTTTATTTTTTAATTTCAACAAGGGCTTAGCCCTTTTACTTTTATTATACCTTCAAAAACCTGTTTCGCATACGGCGCAGCAACGGTAGAACCATAATATTGCCCTTCCGGCTCGTCAACTATTACAAGTGCAAGATATTTCGGGTCGTTTGCGGGGAAAAAGCCCACAAAACTAGACACGTATTTTCCATGTGCAATCACTCCGTTTTCGTATTTTTGCGCAGTACCCGTTTTTCCAGCAACCCTATACCCTTCTATATAAGCCTGTTTTCCAGAACCTTCCGAAACGACTTTTTCTAACATTTCGCATAGTATATTAGATGCTTTTTCGGATATTGCTCTGTTAACCTTTTTAGAATTGATTTTTTCCGCAATAATGCCGTCGTTAGAATAAATTTCGCTTACCAAGTACGGCGTGTACAAAATTCCGCCGTTAATAGCCGCCGCAGTTGCCATGGCAAGTTGTATCCCCGTAACGGCAATCGTTTGACCGAAAGCAATTCTTGCAAGGTCCACGTTTTGCACTGCCGAAACGGGCAACACCATTCCTTGTGCTTCTCCCTTAAAGTCTACCCCCGTGACGCTTCCATATCCGAAAGCATTACAACTGTTGTTTAACGCACCTTGCAAATTCAGATTTGCGTGCTTGCCGTTTTCGTGATTACTCCAACATTTTACCCGTTGTCCGTCTACGTATCTGTATCTTGAAGAACTAAAAATATGACTCGTCGAATAAGCCCGCCCGTTGCCGCTTAAATATTCTTCTATATCGGCGGCGGCAGTTAAAATCTTAAACGTAGATCCCGGCTCGTAGCTGTCGCTTATCAACCCGTTTCTGCTTAATAAATTAAGTTTATCAAGGTCGTCTCTGGGTACGCTGTTCAAGTTAAAAGAAGGCTTTGTGCAAAGCGCTTTAATAGCGCCCGTTTTAGGTTCTATCACAATCATTTGCGCAGACTTTGCATTGTGAATTTCTATTGCTTCGCTCATAGCGGCTTCGCACAACTGCTGCACGTCGTAGTCAACGGTAAGTTTTATGTTTAATCCATCGGTAGACGGGATATAACTTGCTTTTCCGCCATCGATTTCTACGCCTACTATATCCGTTTCGTACAAAATTTCGCCGTTAATTCCGGATAAATACTTATCGTAATAAAGTTCTAGTCCGGATTGACCTTTTCCGTCCGCAGAAGTAATCCCCAGCACGGACGACAAAAATTCGTTATACGGGTATATTCTAGAATTGTCCCTAGAATAATAAACCCCACTTAAATTAAGTTTAAGCAACTCGTCTATCTTTGATTTAGGCACCTGCTTTTTTACCGTAATTTCAGAAGAAACCGTTTTGCTTATTCTATCGTGCACGGCTTGATAGTCCGTTTCTAAAACCTTAGATAAAGCTTGACATAAATATTCAACGTCTTTAACCGCTTTTTTTCTGACGAATACCGTATAAGTATCGTCGTTTGCCGCTAAAACGACACCGTTCGCATCTACTATTTCCCCGCGAGAGGCTATAACGGGAATTTCTCTGGTCCACTGATCTATTGCTTTTTCTTGAAGATCTTCTCCCCAAATCACCTGTATATAAAAAAGTCGACCTAAAACGAACAAAAATAAAAAGGCTATTGCAACGATAATCGCCAATAACCTCTTTTGTAAAACAGAAATCGAATAATCTTTTTTTATTTTTTTATTCTCCGTTTATCACTATATACTGTTTAATGTATATTCTAAAAAACGGTTTTTAATTACTTAATCATTCCCAAACTTTCCGCTCTTTCTGCAAGAACTTCCGCACTGCTATCCGTTTCAAACTGATTTCTCATTTGATAAAATTCTTGTTCGATATTCGCTAGTTGCGCTTGTTTTATTTCGTTATTTGTGTTAAGTTTGGATAAAACACCGGTATTTATTATAATTAAAGCCATAATAACGGTCACTGCCAAAGCGTATAAAACCACTATAAATTTTCCTTTTGCGTTGAGTTTATGCGATTCGTGCGCTTGCTCTTTTTCTTGCTTTAATTCACGATACATTTGGTCAACGTCTCCGTCGCCGAATTGCATCGTAGTAGACGTAGGACGAATATCGTCTTCCGCCATCTTTACTTCTTCAACTACTTGAACGGGAGTTTCTTCCACTACGGCAGTTTGAGCAAAACTTTCGGAATATCTGTCGTAATTCAAAAGTTTTTCAAGATTTTTTTGTCTTGCAATCTTTTCTTCGTCAAAATTTACTTCTTCTCTTTTATCTGTAGAAACAAATTCTTCGTAAGACGAAGGAACATTTTCTCTTTCTAATAGAGCAACGTTAGATTTGCTTTCGCAAAAACTTTCTTTAGAACTGTTTGCAGAACGCATTGTCGTGACCATAGCGCATCTCCTTTTATATTTTTTCGGCTATCCTCAGTTTTGCCGACTTTGCCCTTCCGTTAAAGTTTAATTCTTCTTCTCCGGCAACTATAGGGTGCTTTGTTATTATCTCTATTTCTTTTTTCTTTCCGCATACGCAAACCGGTAAACTCTTATCGCATATACAGTCCGTTTCTAACTCCTTAAAAGCCTTTTTAACAATTCTGTCTTCTAAAGAATGAAAGGTAATCACGGAAATTCTTCCGCCTTTATTTAGCCCGCGAACCATAGATACAACCGTATCATAAAGCCCGTCTAATTCTCCGTTTACTTCTATCCGCAACGCCTGAAACACTCTTTTAGAAGGGTGCCCGTCGTGCTGAAACTTTGCGGGAATACTTTCGGCTATTATTTTATTAAGTTCGCCTATAGTTTTTATAGGCTTAACTTTTCTTTGCTTTACTATGTTTTTGGCGATAGAAAAAGAAAACCTTTCTTCTCCGTATTCACTAAAAATATTTTTAAGTTCGTTTTCGGAATATTCGTTTACTATTTTTTCCGCCGTTAAAGCAGCGGTTTTATCCATTCTCATATCCAGCGCTTCGTTTTCGCCCAGATACGAAAATCCCCTTTCCCTATCGTCTAACTGAAAGCTAGAAACTCCCAGGTCTAGTATTATTCCATCAAAACCAGAAATATTAAGTTTATCTTTTATTTCGTTAAAGTTTTTGAAATTATCTTTTACTATCGTAAATCTTCCTTCAAATTCCTTTAACCTGTCTTTTGCTCTTTCTATGGCGTAATCGTCCAAATCGGTAGCGACCAACCTTCCCGATGGTGCGCTTTCAGATAAAATTTTATATGAATGACCGCCCCCGCCAAGAGTTCCGTCAAAATAAATACCACCGTCTTTTACGTTTAGTCCCTTTACGCTCTCGGATAAAAGCACGGAAAAGTGTTTAAGTTCAGCCATTTTGTTTCATCGAATCCAACGCGTCTGCCAAAGTATCAAAACTTACGTCGTTAAAGTAGTCGTTAAATACTTCGTCGCTCCAAATTTCTATACAATTAGGTCCCTTAAAAACAGTCACGTTCTTTTCTATCTTAGCGTATTTTCTCAAATTTTCGGGAATAAGTATTCTGCCTTGTTTATCTTCTTCCGCTTCCCAAGAATAATACAATATATATCTTGCCGCTTGAAGTTGCTTATCTCTAAACGGGTTTACGGACTTTAATGTTTCTTTTAAATCTTTCATTTGTGCTTCCGTATATACGTTAAGACACCCGCCGGCACCTATACTTATCGTATAGTTGTCGCCGAGTTCTTCCCTTAACTTTGCAGGTATTCTCATTCTGTTTTTTGCATCTAGTTGATGCGAATAACTTTTACCCGACATAAAGTAGCACTCTACTCCCGTTTAGTATTTGTACGAAGATTATAGCACACGCTTTGACCACCGTCAACCACTTTTTTGAAATTTTTTGAGTTTTTTTAAAATTTTTTGTGATAAATTAAAGATTATTAACCACCTCAAGCCAAAATTTTTCGTTCAGAATTTTTTTATCACCTACAAATTTAACCTGATTTTTCCTATCGATTTTACCTGACAAATTAAAATTACCACTATTTTTCATCTTTTCTATGGTAAAGTCCATACCGTCGATAATTTTTAGTGGTTTTAAGTGGTTAAAAATTCTTTTTTTTACAAATTCATAGTGTGTGCAACCCAAAATTACAGTATTAAAACTCACACCAAAAAAGGGCAGTTCTTTTTCAACGTTAACCTTGCTTAAATCAAACAAATTCTCTTCTATTTCTTTTGCCAAAAGCCTTAAAGGAAAAACCGTTAAAAATTCGTTATCTTTGTAATAAGAGCAAGATTTAGGCGTTGCTAATAAAAGTGTTTTTCTTTTTTTAGAAACTTCCCTCTCTACGGGTGGAAAAATCCCGTAAACGGGAATATTCAAATATTCTTGCAACCTATCTCTAACGGTTAAAGAAAGAGTGTTGCAAGCAAGCACAATCGCCTTTAGTTTATAAGGTTGCATATAAGAAAGGTTATAAATAGTTAAGCTTAGCAGTTCTCTAAAACTTTTTTCTCCGTAAGGGGCGTTTGCGTTATCGCCAAAATACACAAATCTTTCAAACGGAAAAGATTCGGTAAGTTTTTTTAAAACAGATAATCCCCCTACTCCGCTATCCAAAACACCGATATAATAA
>CAYVPW010000026.1:0-18151 GCA_964453915.1 uncultured Christensenella sp.
GTATTATATCAATTGATAAAAATATTTAAAATTTACTTTTTTATTTTTAAATAATGTGATATAATCTATGCGGTTTACTTAAAAGGAGTAAAAAATGATAGAAGCGACTAATTTTATCGAGCAGATTATAAACGAAGAATTAGAAAGCGGAAAGGTTAAAAGTATTCAAACCCGTTTTCCGCCTGAACCTAACGGATACCTTCATATAGGGCACGCAAAGTCTTTGTGCCTTAATTTCGGTGTAAAAGAAAAGTATAACGGCAAATGCAATTTGTTTTTAGACGATACTAATCCCAGTAAAGAAAAAGAAGAGTTTGAAGAAGCGATAAAAAAAGATATTGCTTGGCTTGGTTTTTCTTACGATAAAATTACGCACGCTTCGGATTATTACGAAGATATTTATAATTTTGCCGTAAAAGAAATTGAAATGGGCAACGCATTCGTTTGCGATATGAGTCCGGAAGAGATTTCACGCTGTCGCGGAACTCTTACCGAAGCGGGAAAAGAAAGCCCTTACAGGAACAGGTCCGTAGAAGAAAACCTAAGGCTTTTTAGAGAAATGCGCGAAGGCAAATATGCGGATGGGGAAAAATGTTTAAGGGCAAAGATAGATATGGCTAGCCCCAACATAAATATGAGGGACCCCGTTATTTACAGAATTTTAAGAGAAACGCATTACCGCACGGGGGATAAGTGGTGTATTTATCCTATGTACGACTTTGCTCATCCTATTTGCGACTATATGCAAGGAGTGACTCATTCGCTTTGTACGTTAGAGTTTGAAGATCACCGCCCGCTGTACGACTGGGTTGGCATTACTTTGGGATTTAATCCTAAACCCAGACAAATAGAGTTTGCAAGACTAAACGTGACTAATCTTGTAATGAGCAAGAGATATTTAAAAAAACTTGTGGAAGACGGTTCGGTAGACGGATGGGACGATCCGCGTATGCCCACGCTTACGGGGCTTAGAAACAGAGGTGTTCCTGCGGAGGCGTTAAAAGATTTTTGTGCAAGAATAGGTATATCCAAAGCTAATTCCGAAGTGCAAATAAGTTATTTAGAAGCCTGCATAAGAGAATACTTAAATAATAATGCGGAAAGAGCAATTGGCGTGTTAAAGCCGCTTAAAGTGACCATTACCAACTATCCGGAAACTTGTGAAGAGTTGGATTTTGATATAAACCCAAACGAAGAGATAAAGAGAACTAGAAAAATTACTTTTTCTAAAAACATTTTTATCGATGCGGACGATTTTTCGCTTAATCCGCCGCCTAAGTATTTTAGACTTAAAAAGGACGGATACGTGCGCTTAAAATCTGCTTATATCATCAAGTGTGACGACGTGGTTTTGGGCGAAGACGGGCAAGTGAAAGAACTTTTGTGTTCTTATATCCCCGAAAGCAAAAGCGGAAACGATACTTCCGGCATAAAAGTTAAGGGCGTAATACAATGGGTAAACGCAAACGATGCTAAGGACGTTGAAATAAGAAGATACGAGCACTTGCTAAAAGACGAAGAGTATTCCGGTCAAGATTTCTCCGAGAGAATGAATAAGGACAGCGTTTCGGTGTTTAACGGCAAGGTTGAACCGTACGTTATGGAAAACGGATTTGACAAACCCTATCAGTTTTTGCGCACGGGATATTTTAAGCTCTTAAAGGTGAAAGATAAAGACGTGATAAGCGAAATAGTTTCTTTAAAAGACAACTTTAATAAATAAAAACGGTTTTACAAATAATAATCGACAAGGAAAAAATATGATGAAATACGACGTTGTGATAATAGGCGCAGGCCCCGGCGGTATCTTTGCCGCTTACGAACTTATAAAAAAAGGTGAAAATAAAAAAATCGCCATTTTTGAAACGGGCAACCCGTTAGAAAAAAGAAAGTGCCCTATAGACGGCAAAAAGATAAAATCTTGCGTTAATTGCCCCACGTGTGCAATTATGAACGGTTTTGGCGGAGCAGGTGCTTTTTCTGACGGAAAATATAATATAACCAATCAATTCGGCGGAAATCTACACGAGTTTATAGGGCAAGATAAGTCCATAGAACTTATGAAGTACGTAGACGCTATAAACCTTGAAAACGGCGGAGAGGGTACTAAACTTTACTCAACCGCAAATACGCATATTAAAAAGTTGTGCTTACAAAACAAACTTCATTTATTAGATGCGCAAGTAAGGCATTTAGGCACGGATAAAAACTTTATCGTTATGAAAAATATTTTTAATTTTCTTAAAGATAGGGTAGATTTCTTTTTCAATAGTCCCGTAGACAGGGTAGAAAAGGCGGAAGACGGCTATAAGATTTTTTCGGGCGATAAAGAGTGCTATGCAAAAGATTGTATTATTTCCGTTGGAAGAAGCGGAAGCAAGTGGATGGAAAGCGTTTGCAAAGACTTAGGCATAAAAACACACTCTAACCGTGTTGATATCGGCGTGAGAGTAGAATTGCCCGCCCCGATTTTTTCTCACTTAACGGACGAACTTTACGAAAGCAAAATAGTTTACAGAACCGAAAAGTACGAGGATTTGGTTAGAACTTTCTGTATGAACCCGTACGGTGCGGTCGTTACGGAAAATACCAACGGCATTGTGACCGTTAACGGACACAGTTACGAAGATCCCGAAAAACATACCCAAAACACTAACTTTGCGTTGCTTGTTTCAAAGCATTTTTCAGAACCGTTTAACGATAGCAACGCTTATGCGGAAAACATCGTAAAACTTTCTAATATGCTTGGCGGCGGCGTTATGGTGCAACGCTTTGGCGACCTTATCAGGGGACAAAGAAGTACCGTAAAGAGAATTGCGGAAAACTTTGTCGTGCCGACGCTTTCTGCAACTCCCGGTGATTTAAGCTTGGTAATTCCTAAGCGTATTTTAGACGGTATTGTAGAGATGATTTACGCACTTGATAAAATTGCACCCGGCACTGCTAACGACGAAACGCTTTTATACGGCGTGGAAGTTAAGTTCTATAACATGACCGTGCATATAGACAATAATCTTATGACCTGCCATAAAGGGCTTTACGTGATAGGCGATTGCAGCGGTGTCACGCACTCACTTTCTCACGCTTCGGCAAGCGGTGTATACGTTGCAAGAAGAATTTTGGATATAGAATAATTAAGATAGCAAGTAAAAAACAATACCTAAAAAGTCGTCGTAATTATTGCGGCGGCTTTTTGATTAGAGTGAGATTGGTTGTAAGTTTTTATCGTGAGGCGGCTATAAAACTTCTCTTACGGCTAAAATTTCTCCGCTAAAACCGTCTATTAGCAGCGCTTTTAGGTTTTTATCTTTAGAAGTAATGCCGGCATACCAGTACGGCTTTTGGTCTTTTACAAGTACTTTAAGGTGTATGTTTGCGTTAAACGTTCCGTCTTCCGTTAGGTAAGAGTTTATTAAATTCGCCTGGTTTTTTTCTAGATATTTTAATGCAGCGGTTCCGTCTACCGTGTTTTCAGGAAGAACCGATTTCATTAAGACGGTACTCTTTACGGAAGAAGAAACTATTTCCGCTTGAAATTCTTTTTGGTTAAAATCCTGAATTTCTATGCTTGCTTTAACCGTATCCGTTACGGGGTCTAGATGAAATTTAGATTGATAAGCAGTTCCGTTTACCGAAATACTTATGCTTCTGGAAATACTATCCGTTTCTTTACCTTTTAATGTAAAATCTAAGGTGTAAATTTTATCGTTTTGCATTATATCCCTTGCGTAAGGGTTTTCTTTAAATCCGTAGCACGCTTTAAGTGTATATAATTCGTTTTCGCCTTCATAAATATTTTCTCTCAGTTCGCTTACGTGTTCCATAAGTCCTGTTTGAGTTTTGCACGCAGGTAAGAACGTAAAAAGAAATAGAACGCAAAAAAACAAGGCGCTTAATTTTATAAGTTTACCCATTTTAACTTCTCCTTTTCTATAAAAAACTATGCTTTTTTTGCTTTTTATATGATAGAAAACTAAACTTTACGCAAAAGATTGATTTTTTTTAGAATGTTTGGTAAAATATTAAAAAATAGGTTGATATTTGTTCGTGCTAAAAGGGTGCGGATAAAGGAGTAATATGAAAAAAACCGTGCTAAAAACAGTCGGGTTTACCGTTTTGGGTATTTTTATAGCCTTAATAGTTTTTTTTAGTACTTTTTTTGTTTTCTTTCCGAGAATATTAGGGCACGCTTCTAAAGAGCTGGGCAATCACGGGGCGGCGGTTTATTTTTACGAAAGAGAGTATGAAAAACAAGGGCGCTTAGAGGACCTTGCAATTTTGGTTTACGAGTTAGATGTAAAAAAAGATGCTGAAAAAACCGTTAAATATACGGGGCTTGCGATAGAGCAGTTGGGAGATTTGTTTTCCGAAAGGCAGGAAGATTTTAAGGATTCTTGTTCGGCAAAAGAATATTTTTACACCAAAATCTGTTTAGCGTTGATAGAAGTTTCTAACGTGGACGCTGCGGTTGTTCGCGCAAACGAATTTGTTAACGACGGTGAGTGCGGATATACTAATTATAACCCGTACAGAATTATGATATCTTCTAAGGGAAGTTCTTTAAGCAAAGAAGACTTGCTAAAAATAAAAGCGGGAATGGTTAGCGTGAGAGAGGGGGTTTCAGATAAGGCGCTTCTTGATTCTGACGTTGCAACGATAGATTCTCTGTTATTAAATAAATAAGGTCACGATATTTCGTGACTTTTTCATACTAAAATATCTTGTAGAGGCATTTGATGAACGGATTAACTAAGGCGGAAAGGAGCGGATTGACTTTTTCCGCTTTGATAATTTTATACCTTTTTATAAACGTGATAGGGCAGGCGGTTTTACTTAATTTTACGGAAAGCGGAAGCGTGGTTTTTTTGGCAGTATCTTCGCTTTTTTCCGAAATAGCGTTGTTTACGGTATCTTTGGTACATAGAAAAAGAAACGGGGAAAACCTTTTCGATTCCGAAAACGTGAAAAAATTTAATCCGCTATACGTTGTCGTATCCTTTTTGATTGCGGCGGGTATGTTTATGGGGCTTGGCTTTTTAAATCAGGCTTTTGCAAACTTGCTTTCCGGCTGGGGATTAAAGACGAGTTCGGTATCCGTTCCGCTAGATAACGTTTATCAGTATTTGTTGTTTACGCTTTTGCTTGCCGTAATACCCGCTGTATCGGAAGAACTGTTTTTTAGGGGTGTGTTTATAAACGGGCTATCAGGAGTAAAAACAGTTTCTGCTTGTTTGCTTTGCGGGTTGTTTTTTGCACTGTATCATTGTTCTGCAACGCAGTTTATATATCAATTTTTCTACGGTTTTGTTCTTGCGCTTTTAACCGTTAAAACAGGTAGTGCAATACCGTCTATGCTTGCACACTTTATAAACAACTTCGGCGTACTTTCTTTTGAATATTTTGGCGTTGGCATAGATTTTTACAATCCGTTTATTATAGCAGGCGGCTTGATAATGCTTATAATCGCCGTGTGTATTTTGTTGTTTTATCCAAAAATCAAAAAGGGAGAAACGGTTAAAGGAGAAAAGGGAAAACTGTTTTTTCCGTTCGGATTCGTCGGCGTGGTGCTTTGCCTTGTAATGATTATAGGAAACTTGTTTTTATGATTAAAATAAACGTTTTGGCGGTTGGAAAGGTAAAAGAAAAGTACTTTGCGGAAGCCGTTGCAGAGTATGCAAAAAGACTTTCTAAATACTGCGAATTTAAAATTACGGAGATTTCCGAAGAAAACTATTCTAAAACGGACGTTGCCACGGCGGAGATAATTAAACAAAAAGAAGGCGAGAAAATTTTGCCGCTTATTAAAGGGTATGTCTTTGCTGCGGCGATAGAAGGAAAAAAGGTTTCAAGCGAGTCTTTTGCGGATAAGTTAAAAAGGCTTGCCGACGCGGGAAACGGGGTGTTTACTTTTATAATAGGCGGTTCTTACGGGCTTTCTAAGGAAGTAAAAGATAGGGCTAACGAACTTATTTCTTTTTCAGGCGCAACTTTTCCGCATACTCTTTTTAGAGTGATTTTAACAGAGCAAATATACAGGGCGTTTTGCATAAACAGCGGTTCGCCTTATCATAAATAAACTAATACGCCTTTTTTGCGCATATATATAAGCGTGAGCGTTTTAAGCGAATTAGAAAAGTTTTATAACGAATTTATTGGGAAAAAGGGGATAATAGGAAAAACCGGCAAAGGAAAACCTATTCCGTTTTTTGCCATTAAAAAAAGCGAATTTCCCGTTGTGATTTGTCAATATGCCATTCACGCAAGAGAATACGTGACCACTGCCGTTGCGCTTATGCAAATAAAAGAATTTATAAAGAGTGGCAAAACGGGCAAGGTTTATTTTATTCCTGCGGTAAATATAGACGGCATAGAGATTGCGTTAAAAGAAAAACCGCTTTATAAAGCAAATGCGTTCGGTGTGGATTTAAACGTTAATTTCGATGCGCGTTGGGGAACCGGTGCAAAAAACGTTAGAGTTGTTGCGGACGAAAATTATATAGGCAAAAAACCTTTTTCTGAAAGAGAAACCCGTGCGTTGAGAGATTTTACAGTAAGTATAAAACCACACGCAACGCTAAGTTATCACACAAAGGGGGAAGAGATTTATTACGAATTTTTTCAATCGCCAAAAGATAAAGAAAGGGATTATAATTTAGCAAAAAAAATATCGGACTGCACGGGGTATGCTATAAAAAGCACGCCGTACAGTGCGGGCGGATATAAAGACTGGTGTATAGAAAAGTTAAAAATTCCCGCTTTTACGATAGAGGCAGGGAGAGATGATTTAACTCACCCGATTTCTTTAAGGTATGCGGCGGAAATATTTGAAAAAAACAAGCGAGTGATAAACGTTTTGACGGAAAGTTTATGAAAGACGAATTTTTTATAAAAAAGGCATTGCAAAAGGCAAAACAAGCCGAAAGAATAGATGAAGTGCCCATAGGCGCTGTTATAGTTATAGACGGTAAAATAATTGCAAGCGGATATAATACGGTAGAAAAAATGCAAGACGCAACCTGCCACGCAGAGATAAACGCTATAAAAAAAGCGTGTAAAAAACTAAAAAGCTGGAGATTAGACGGGGCTGAAATGTTTATAACCTTAGAGCCGTGCCCTATGTGTGCCGGTGCGATTGCAAACGCAAGAATAAAGAGAGTTGTTTTTGGTGCGTATGAAAAAAAGAGCGGTTGTGCGGAAAGCAAATACAGCATACTTTCTGATAGCGGACTTAACCATAACGTTGAATATGCCGGCGGAGTTATGGAAAAAGAGTGCTCGGATATTTTAAAAAATTATTTTAAAACCAAGAGAAAGCAAAAAAGCCTTGACTAAATTTTATAATTAGAATAGAATATAAGCGTACTAAATGTACACAAAGTTACATTAGGAGAAAAAATAAAATGATTACACACGGCAACACTATTGAAATTCTTGCTGGTAATTCCAACAAGGCGCTGGCTGCGGCTATTGCAAAGGAACTTAACCTTTCTCTTTCCGCTGCCGAAGTAAGTAAGTTTTCGGACGGGGAAATAAGCATTACGCTTCCCAACACCGTAAGAGGAAGAGACGTTTTTATCGTTCAATCTACTTCTAACCCAGTAAACGACAACCTTATGGAATTGCTTATTATGATCGATGCTTGTAAGCGTGCGTCGGCGGGTAGAATTACGGCGGTAATTCCTTATTTCGGTTATGCAAGACAAGACAGAAAGGCTCGCCCGAGAGACCCGATTACGGCAAAGTTGGTTGCCGATATATTAACCAGTGCAGGTGCAGACAGGGTTATGACTATGGACCTACACGCAGCGCAAATTCAAGGATTTTTTGAAATCCCCGTAGATCACCTTTACGGTGCGCCTCTTCTTGCTAAAAACTTTAAAAAGACGATGGACGAAAACTGGGTTGTAGTTTCTCCGGACGTAGGTTCGGTTGGCAGAGCAAGAAACTTTGCTTCCAGAGTAAACGCTCCTATAGCGATAGTAGACAAGCGTAGACCAAAAGCGAACGCCATAGAAATTATGAACGTTATAGGCGACGTTGCAGGAAAAACCTGCCTTATGGTGGACGATATGATAGATACTGCCGGAACGATTTGCCAAGGTGCGGAAGCGCTTGTAAAAAACGGTGCGAAAGAAGTTTATGCTTGCTGCACGCACGGCGTTTTAAGCGGTCCTGCCGTTGAAAGACTTAAAGCGTCTCCCATAAAGAAGCTTTACGTTTTAGACACTATAGATATTCCTGAAAAGGTTAGAGAAGAACTTGCCGGCAAGTTAGAAATAAGATCTACCGCAAAGACCATTGCAAGGGCGATTAAAGCGGTTTACAGCGATTCTTCGCTTTCTGAAATTTACGAAGACTAATAAAATAAATTTTAATTCAAAAGAGAAAATGCCGTTTGTTAAAACGGCATTTTCACAATAAAGAGATAAAAATATGAAACTTATCGTAGGGTTGGGCAATCCGGATTTAAAGTATAAAAATACCTTTCATAATTTAGGGTTTATGGCGGTAGATAAGATTGCGGAGTTTTCGGGCGTGCCTTTTAATAAAACCAAATGCCGCGCAAGCGTTGCGGAATTTAAAAACGGAGAAGAAAAAATTGTTCTTGCCAAGCCGCTTACCTATATGAATTTAAGCGGAGAAAGCGTGAGGGAACTTGTTTCTTTTTATAAAATAGACTTAAAAAACGTTTTGGTTATTTACGACGATTACGATTTGCCAAAAGGTGAAATAAGGATAAGGGAAAGCGGTTCGGCAGGCACTCATAACGGTATGAGAAATATTGTTAAGGAACTTGGGAAAACCGAGTTTCCTAGGATAAGAATAGGCTTTAAGCAAGAAGGAGAGTTTAAAATTCCGCTTATCGATTACGTTCTTTCGGGGATAAAAGCGGACGACAAAGTTCTTTTTGAAAAGGCTATAGATTCCGCCGCAAAAGCAGGCTATAAGTTTGCTTTGGGCGAAACTATGCAAAACGTGATGCAACAATTTAACGGAAAAACAGTTTTATAATTTTCCGAAGAGGTTTTATGTCTGATAAAATCGTAAAAAATGTTAAAAAGGATAATTCTTATACAGAATTTATCGAAGCAATCCGCCAAGGTATTCCTTCGGCGGTTTTCGGCATAAACGATTCTTTTAAAAATTACCTGATAAGCGGTGTCGATTATCCTGCGTTGGTAGTAGTAAAGGATACGCTTACCGCAAATTTATTTGCTGATTTTATAAGAGAATTTACAGATAAAAGCGTTTGCGTGATACCTGCAAAGGACGAAACTTTGGTTATAAGCAAGGCTTTTTCTAAAGATACCGTGTATGCTAGAATTTCCGGAATATACAATGTTAGTAAAAGCGACGTGGTGATTGCAACTGTAGAAGGTTTAATGCAGCCCGTTCAAAAAAACACGGCGGCTTTTACTTTTGTTAAGGGAGAAAGCTACTCTAGAGAAGATTACGTAAATTTTTTGACTGAATGTGGTTATAAAAGGGCGGACAGTGTAGAGGCAAAGGGATATTTTGCCGTTAGAGGAGACGTTTTAGACGTTTTTTCTATAGATTTAGATAAGCCCGTGCGAATAGATTTTTTCGGCGATACGGTTGAAAGTATAAAATTTATAGATACCGAAACGGGAAAAACCGCGGGTTATGCGGATAAAATAAGCGTTATAAAAGCAACGGAATTCGTTTTTGGAGAAGAAGAATTAAAGGGGATAAAAGCCGCAGCATATACCGACGTAAAAAAGTTAAAGGGAGAAAGTCTAACAAGAATCAAGTCCGTTTACGAAGACGTGTGCCTAGCGATAGAGAACAAAGATTACGACGTTTTGTCGCAGTTTTCTTTTTTCGCTAAGGATAATGGAAATATATTAGACCTTATGCCGCAAAACACGGTGGTTTTTTATGACGAGCCGAAAAGACTTTATAAAACTGCGGAACTTGTATTTACGGAGTTTTCTGAGCGGTTTGATTCTTTATACAATGCAGGTGAGATTTTTTCTTTTGAAAAGTTAAACCTTTTATCAGTAGAAGAACTCACGGATATTATTGCAAAAAAAACCAACGTGGCGTTGCAAACAATTTCCGCAGAGATACCGTTTTTTCGTCCGTTAAAAATAATAAATCCTTCCGTAAGTGGTATTGCCGATTATCGGTTAGACGTTAAAGAAGTTTTCGGGGATATAAAAAACTGGTTAAGGGGTGGCTACCGCATTGTAGTTTGCGCCGATTCTTATAAAAAAGCGGAACTTTTCAGCGCAGATTTAATAACCGAAGGCTTGGGAGCGGAGATTACTCCGCTTGCCAAAGACAGCGGAGTTAGTATAGTTATAAGCAAATTAGACGGCGGATTCGTGTATCACGAAGATAAGTTGGTCGTTATAGGAAACGGCAATTTATTTGCAAAAAGTAGGGCGCAAAAAAGATTTAAACCAAAAAAGCAATCGTTTTTTACCGCTCCTTCCGCAGGCGACTATTGCGTTCACGAAATACACGGTATAGGCAGGGCGCTTGGGACTAAAAGAATTTCTACAACCGAAGGAACTAAAGATTATATTGCCGTTGAATATCGCGGCGGGGATATTTTGTATATACCCGTTGAGCAAATGGATATTTTAACAAGGTATTTGGGTGGTGAAAAGCCCGCTCTCTCCCGTATTGGCGGAAAAGATTTTGACAGAATTAAAAACAGCGTAAAAGAAAGCATTAAAAAAATGTCTTTCGACTTAAAAAAATTATACGAAGAGAGAAATTCGTTAAAGGGCGTTGTTTTTGAATCCGATTCCGAAATGGAAAAGTTGTTTTTAGACGCTTTTGAGTTTGAAGACACGCCCGACCAAACTACCGCTACGGAAGAGATATTTAAGGATATGACGACCGATAAGGTGATGGACAGGCTTGTTTGTGGAGACGTAGGGTTTGGCAAAACGGAAGTAGCTTTCAGGGCTGCATTTTTGGCTGTATTAAACGGCAAGCAAGTGGCAATGCTTGCTCCCACAACAATACTTTCGGAGCAACATTATAACACCGCCGTAAAAAGATTTAAAAATTTCGGTGTAAAGATAGAATGTATAAACAGGTTTAAAACACCGAAAGAACAAAAAACCATTTTAGAAAAAGCAAAAAACGGAGAGGTGGACTTTCTTATAGGAACTCACCGTCTTTTATCTAAAGACGTGGCGTTTAAGGATTTGGGGCTACTCATATTAGACGAGGAACAGCGGTTCGGCGTAGAGCACAAGGAGAGAATAAAACTTTTAAAAAAGAATGTAGATACGCTTACTCTTTCCGCCACGCCTATACCAAGAACGTTGCATATGTCTTTATCCGGCATACGGTCTATAAGCACCATAGATACTCCGCCAAAAAAACGTTTGCCGGTGCAAACTTACGTTACGGAAGAGACGGATACGCTTATTAAAGACGCCGTTTCCAAAGAGATAAATCGTGGTGGACAAGCGTTTATTTTGTATAACAGAGTAGAGAGCATATATGCCTTTGCCGAGCGGGTAAAGGGGCTTTTGCAGTCCGTTTCGGTTGCGGTCGTTCACGGGCAAATGGAAGAGCGTGTTATGGAAAAAAGCGTGATGGATTTCTATGCGGGGAAAACACAGGTGCTTATTTCTACCACGATAATAGAAAACGGTATAGACTTACCAAAAGCAAACACACTTATAGTTATAGATGCGGATAAATTAGGCTTGTCTACTTTGTATCAATTAAAAGGCAGGGTAGGTAGAAGCGATAGACTGGCTTACGCTTATTTTACGTTTAAAAGAGAAAAAATCTTAACGGAAACGGCGTATAACAGGCTTAATGCAATAGTGGAATTTGCCGAAATGGGAAGTGGAATAAAAATTGCTATGCGCGATTTAGAAATAAGGGGTGCAGGCAACGTTTTGGGTGCGGAACAACACGGACATATGAACAAAATAGGCTACGAACTCTATTCTAAACTTTTAAAAGAAGAGTTGGAAGGAAAAGAAGACACTATTGCGAAATTAGACGTGAGGGTTTCCGCCTTTATTCCGGACGATTATATAGAAAGCCGATCCGCAAAGATGAGTGCGTATAAAGAGATTGCCGAGATTAGGACTTTTGACGACGAAAAAGAAGTTAGAAAAATGCTTGCGGATCTTTACGGACCAATACCCCAAGAGGTTGAAAATTTAATTAACGTAGCCGTTGTAAAAAGCCTTGCAAAAGAATACGGAGTCACGGAGATTAACGTTTCTAAAGAGCGTTCGGACTTTGTTTTTGCCGATTTTTCCGCCTTCAAAAGTCCCAAATTAGCATATGCTATGGATTGTTCTGGCATAAGCACAAGGGTTGTAATGACAGATAAACGCACGCTTGCTTTTCAATACGGAAAAGACGGTGCGGAGACGCTTGTTAAAATGAGAAAATTCCTTGCGAAAGCCGAAAACTGCGATAAAAAAGAAAAATAACGGTTTTTTTGGCTTTATGCGGGGTAAAAAAATAAAAAAACGATTGCAATTTTTTGCCTTATAATATATACTTTATAGGTAAAATGAGTTTTCTAACATTTTGGGAGATTTATATGAGAAAAAAACTTTTATCGATAATAGCGGTAATCAGTGCGTTTTTGGTAAGCGTGTCCGCATTGTCTGGTTGTAATCTTGTTTCCACCGATAGCGAAAGGGATATGGCGCAAGTGGTTGCAACCGTACAAATTTCAGAGGACGCTCCTTTGGAAAAAATAGAAAAAAAAGAGATGGTTATGGCGTACCTTAATTACGGCTACTATTATTCTCAAAACGGCTATTCTAGCGAACAAATTTTTAACGTTATTATAGACAATTTGGTAAATTCAAGAATAATGGTTCAACACTCCGTTATCACGTTTGATGCAAGCGCAACCGCTTATAAGCGTGACGGAAAAGACAAGTGGGACGTGGAAAGGTATTTAACGGACGACGATATCGTGGAAGCGACTTATAACACTATTCAGGCAATGAATACCCTTATAGACAACAACGAAGAAACTTCTGCGGAAAAGAAGTCCGAAACCTATTCCGGAGACGTTAGAACCGCTCCTGAAAACGCTGCGGTAGACACGGAAGTATCCGTTGCCGAAATGAGAGAGTATAATCAAAGATACGAACAAAACGGTGCGGATATAGGCGCAATCGGAAGCGATAGATATAAGGCTTATAACAAAGCGTTAAAGGTTTTAGAAGACAACCAACTTTTGGGGGAAAACGTTTCCACTGCAAAGGATACGATATACTATAAAGAAAACTTGCAAGCAAACGAAGAGAGTATTCTTATAGAAAAACTTCAAAAGAGCATCGAAAAGGAAATAAGATCTTCCGTTACGTTAGAGGCTTTGATTTCTGAATATCAAACGATGTATAACGCACAAAAGAACAGCATAAAGGACGCTGCTGCATTTGAAACGGCAATGTCGGAAGCGACTGTCACCAGTCCCGTTGTGTACACGCCTTATACCGGATACGTTTACGTTTATAATCTTTTGTTGGGAGTTGACGAATATCAATCTTCTTTGATAAAAAAATTAAACGAAGACAAGAACTTGACCGATGAGCAAAGGATAAAAGAAAGAAAGCAAGTTTTATCTTCTACCATCGCTAAAGATTTAAGAGAATCTTGGATATATTCCGGATACGACTTTGATTTTGAAGCGGGAGTAGTAAGTTTTAAAAACGATTATAAGATAGCGGAAAAAGCGCTCACCTTTAAGGGAACCGTGCACGAATACGCTAAAAAGACGCAAGAAAGTGCCGGAAGATACAGAGTAGACAGCGTAAACGAATACGGTTTAAAAGACTTTATAAATCTTATTAACGATTACGTTTACGATAACCAAAACATCAATATGAACACTTCTTACTATGCGGAACAAGCGATTTATGCTTCTAATAACTCTTCCGTTGCAGAAGATTACGATGCTAGGGTACAAGAACTTTTATATGCGTTCTCTACCGATTCGGGTTCTTTAAACAATACCAAAGGATATTTGGTTGCGCCTAAGGCTGATATAGGCAAAACCGAAACGTACGTTAAAGAGTTTGCTGACGCTGCTAGATCTTTTGTTGAAGACGGTATGGGAGACAAGAGTTATATAGTTGTCGGAACGGACTACGGCTATCACGTTATGTTCTTCTCTAAACAACTTGGTGCAAATACCGATTACGCAACGCTTGTTGAATATTTGAACGCCGTTATGAATATGGGCGTAAAAGACCAAGCGGGTTGGGAAGGCGTTTTAAGAGATATGCTTGAAAATTGGGAAGATATAGAAAACACCGATAGTTATTTGTATCAGTTGGTGGCACTCTATTCTAACCTAAGCAACGTCACCACCGTGAAACAAAACGAAATTATAAATACTTATAAAAACGACGCTAACTGTGTAGTTAAATATGCAGACAGATATGCGGATTTGCTTAAAATCTAAAATAGCGTAAATGGAGAAAATTGGGCGAAACCGTGGTTTTGCCCCTTAATTTTATGATAATTTATTTAGATACGGAAACAACGGGGTTGCGCCCCGGAAACATATGTCAATTATCTTACGTTATGCAAGATAAAAATATAATTACGGCAAAAAACTTTTACTTTGAGGTAGATAGCGTAGAGTACGGTGCGCTTGCGGTGCACGGGCTTTCTGTTGAAAAGTTAAAGGTTTTATCTAACGGCAAAAGATTTTGCGATTGTATTTTAGAAATAGAAAAAGATTTTAACCGTGCAGGCGTTATAGTTTGCCACAACGTTTCTTTTGATTTTATGTTTTTACGCACGGAGTTTGAAAATTGTTTTAGGCAGTTTGTTTTTAACGAAAGTTTTTGTTCTATGAAAAAACTTACGCCCATAACAAAACTTGCCCGCTCTAAAGGCGTGGGATATAAATATCCTAAACTTTCGGAGGCGTGTGAATATTTTGGAATTACAAATGCCGAAATTATGAAAAAAGCGGTAGAACTGTTTGGCAACAGCTGCGGCTTTCACGATGCAAGATTCGATACGGCGGCGTTGTTTCTTTGTATGACGGCTGCAATGGATAGAGAAAAAGAGATAAGCGTATTAAAAGACTATCTTTAATTATGCGCAAAGGATAAGGTTATGACGATAGATTTTTTAACTGTATTTATAACGGTTTTTTCTTTGGTGATTTTGGTTTTACCGGGATATTTGCTTACTAAACTTAAAATGATAGGAAAGGGTGCGGAGTCTGTTCTTTCCGTTTTAGTGCTGTACTGTTGCCAACCTATGCTTATGATAAAAGGATTTCAAACTGAGTACGATTCTTCTATAGCGATAAATATGCTCATCGTGGCGGGGCTTGCCTTGGTTGTTCATATGATAATGATAGGCATAATGTATTTGTTTGTAAAAAACAAAAGCAACGATGCCAAGATAAACTGTGTTAGATTTTCAAGCGTTTTTTCTAATTGCGGATATATGGGGTTGCCGTTTTTGAAAACTCTTTTTGCGGGCGATTCGGTAGTGATGTCACAAATAATTATATACGGAGCGGTTGTAATAGCAATATTTAATTTTTTAAACTGGTCTATCGGTATTTATATGATGACGGGAAACAAAAAGGAAATGTCTATAAAAAACGCCTTGCTTAACCCGACTGTGATAGCAATATTTATAGGGTTAATTTTCTTTTTTGCCGTGCAAACTCCGTTGGCGGACGTTGCGGTAGAAGGCTCTGCGCTAGAATTGATATTGACAAAAATTATGCAAAGCGTAGACTTTTTAGCCGAAATGGTGACACCGCTTGCAATGATGGTTATAGGCGTAAAACTAGCCAACGTTAAACTTAAAAACCTGTTTTTAGATAAATGGGCATACGTATCCAGCTTTTTTAAGCTTGTAGTAATGAGCTTAGTTGCAATGCTTTGCGTTGCGTTTTTGCCCGTCGATACGGTTGTTAAATACGCTATCTTTTTTTGCTTGTCTATGCCGAGTGCAACGGGAACGGTGCTTTTTGCGGTAAGATTCGGCGGAGATGCGGATTCCGCTTCCGTTTGCGTTTTATTGTCTACCGTGCTATCTATAATAACTATTCCGCTTATGTTTTTGGTCTTTTCGGGAATATTCGGGGTAGTGATATAGTATTGTTTGTATTTGTATAAAATTTAAAAATAAAAATCGCAATCAATGTGATTGCGATTTTTTGTTTTCGTTTTTTATTTAAGCTTTTATATCTGGAAGTTTGCTTAATGCGATTTTAATTTCTTCGTCCGAAGGAACGTAGTTAGACATGTTTCCGTCGTTAAACTTTTGATATGCGTACATATCGAAATATCCCGTGCCGGTAAGCCCGAATACTATGGTTTTTTCTTCTCCGCTTTCTTTGCATTTAAGCGCTTCGTCTATGGCAACTTTTATTGCGTGAGAGCTTTCCGGAGCGGGGAGTATGCCTTCAACCCTAGCAAAGAATTCAGCCGCTTCAAAAACTTCCGTTTGATTAACGCTTGTAGCTTGCATAAGCCCGTCGTCATAAAGTTGAGATAAGGTCATATTCATTCCGTGATATCTTAATCCGCCGGCGTGGCTTGCGGAAGGAATAAATCCGCTGCCTAAAGTGTACATCTTTGCAAGTGGGCATATTTTACCCGTATCGCAATAATCGTAAACGTATTTTCCGCGAGTAAGGCTTGGGCAAGAAGCAGGTTCAACCGCGATAAACTTGCAGTCGTGAACTCCTTTGATTTTATCTCTCATAAACGGGGCTATAAGACCGCCTAAGTTTGAACCGCCGCCCGCACAACCGATTATTATATCGGGTTTTTCGCCGTATTTATCCATAGCGGTTTTCGTTTCTAATCCTATTACAGATTGATGTAGCATTACTTGGTTAAGAACGCTGCCCAAAACGTAGCGATAACCTTCTGTGGAAGATGCTTTTTCTACCGCTTCTGATATAGCGCAACCTAAACTGCCGTTTGTTCCTGGGAACTCTGCAAGGATTTTTCTACCCACTTCGGTTTCCATAGAAGGAGAAGGGGTGACGTTTGCGCCGTACGTTCTCATTACTTCTCTGCGGAAGGGCTTTTGCTCGTATGACACTTTAACCATATATACCTTGCAATCTAATCCTAAATAAGCGCACGCCATAGATAGTGCAGTGCCCCATTGTCCGGCACCCGTTTCCGTGGTCACACCTTTTAAGCCCTGTTTTTTAGCGTAATATGCTTGTGCGATGGCAGAGTTTAATTTGTGGCTGCCGCTTGTGTTGTTTCCCTCGAATTTATAATAAATTTTAGCGGGGGTTTTAAGTTTTTCTTCTAAGCAATAAGCCCTTACCAAAGGAGACGGACGGTACATTTTATAGAAATTTCTGATTTCTTGAGGAATTTCAAAATAAGGCGTAGCGTCGTCTAGTTCTTGCTTAATCAATTCGTCGCAAAAAACGGGGGAAAGGTCTTGTTCCGTGACGGGCTTTCCTGTTGCTGCGTTTAGAAGCGGAGCGGGTTTATTTACCATATCCGCCCTTAGGTTATACCAAAATTTTGGCATTTCACTTTCTTCTAGATAGATTTTGTAGGGAATTTTTTGCTCTTTCATAATTTTACACTCCTTTCTTTACGAGAACGGGATATAAATTCCAAATAAAAAATCCCGCCCCGGACTATTTGCCGGGACAGGATAAAATCCTGCGGTGCCACCCTGCTTGACGCTTTTATAGTAAAAACGCCCTCTTTACGTACATACATACGCTTGCAACTTTTACGGAATGCAATTCTCCGTCTCCCGTACTGCCAAAAAGGTTTCTGTTCGCCCTCGAAAGTCCATTCAATTAAGCCGATTTAATTGCAATTCCACCACCTGCAAATCTCTTAATAAATCAAAAACAAAATCTACTTACACTTTCTCATCGGTTTTCTCAAGTATAACACGCTAAAAAAAGCTTGTCAATAAAATACAACAAAAAATACGGTTTTATTTTTTAACTTTAAAATTGTTAAAAAAGACAAAAAATAGTTGAAAAAAAGTGTTGTAAATGATACAATGTTAAAGGAAAACGCATAGGGGTATCGCCAAGCGGTAAGGCAACGGACTCTGACTCCGTCACTTCGTTGGTTCGAATCCAGCTACCCCTGCCACATAAGTTAGCACATTTGTCTAAACGATAAATGTGCTAATTTTTTGCATTTTT
>CAYVPW010000027.1:0-17823 GCA_964453915.1 uncultured Christensenella sp.
CTTTACAAGTTGTTTGGTGTAAACGCGGAACTTTTAATCGATCACGCTTGGGGATATGCAACAAAACTCGAATCGCACGGAATGTTTACAATGGGCGACGTTGCAAAATGTTCCGTCGGAAAACCAAACGAATATTATAACGAAGAGTTGCTTTACAAGTTGTTTGGTGTAAACGCGGAACTTTTAATCGATCACGCTTGGGGATGGGAGCCTTGTCGCATATCCGATATAAAATCGTATAAACCAAGCACTAACAGTATTAGTTCAGGGCAGGTTTTACATTGTCCGTATAATGCAAAACAAGCGCGATTGATCGTCCACGAAATGATTGATTTACTTGTTCTCGATTTAGTCGAAAAGGGGCTTGTAACTAATCAAATAGTTCTTACTATCGGCTACGATATTGAAAACTTAACGAACGGCGAAATCAGTAAAAATTATGACGGGGAAGTCGTGTTTGACCGTTATGGACGAAAAATTCCGAAATACTCACACGGGACGAAAAATCTCGATAGGTATTCTTCGTCTACGAAATTGATAACGCAAGCGACTCTCGATTTATATGATAGAATAATAAACAAAGATTTGCTTGTCAGACGTATTAACGTGTGCGCCGCAAAACTCTTAACCGAAGAAGAAGCGAAGAAAGAAGTGGGATACGTGCAGTTGGATATTTTTTCCGATTACGGAAAAATAGAGGAAAAGAAGAAAGTAGAAGCGCGTGAAAAAGATATGCAGAAAGCCGTTTTGGATATAAAAAAGAAATTCGGGAAGAACGCTATTCTGAAAGGTATGAATTTGCAAGAAGGTGCAACGGCAAAAGACAGAAACGAGCAGATAGGCGGGCATAAGGCATGAACGAAAATGCGAGAAAGAAATATGGCAATATTATAGATATGCCACATCATCAATCTGAAAAAAGACCGCATATGTCTATGTATGACCGAGCGGCGCAATTCTCTCCGTTTGCGGCGTTGACAGGACACGCCGACGCTATAAAAGAAACAGCAAGAACAACAGACGAGTATAACGATCCGTCGGAAGAAATGAAAGCAATGATGAACGAAAAAATTTTGCTTTTAATGTCTGAACTGTCAAGTGAGCCGACTATCAGTATAACTTATTTTAAGCCAGATGAAAAGAAATCGGGTGGCGCGTATATAACAATTACGGGGATAATTAAGAAGATAAGGCAAGACGAAAGGCTGATACAAATGACGTCGGGAGACCTTATTCCGATAGATATGATATTTGATATTGACGGAGAGATTTTCGGCAGCATAGATTACTAAAAGAGAGATAAGGGAAAGAACTGATGAAACTAAATTATAATAAACTATGGAAATTGTTGAGTGAAATTTTTATTTATCCCATATAAAAGAGATTGACTTCAGGTATTCTTTAACGATATAATAACGGAAAATAAAATTTTCGAGTAAAACTCTTTATACATTATATATAATATATAAGACCGCCAATAATAAAAAGTAGTTGGCGAACTTGAAAGTGAAGATCGCCAAGATCGCCAAAACGTCAAAAAAACAATGGCGAACTTCCCATATAAGAAAAAAGACACGGTGACGAGCCGTGTTTTTAATTTAGGAAATGACAGCTAAAAAGAGAGCTTGAGACACATAAGTTAGCACATTTGTCTAAACGATAAATGTGCTAATTTTTTGCATTTTTAGGGCATTTTTGGGCAATTTTAATGGTAAATCGCTTTGATTTATGAGAAATCAAAGGATTTTTGGCAAAACAGGTTGTCTAAAATTTAAGGAAAATCCGTTTGACTTTTTTGATAACTGAACTAGATAGTGCAACTGTATCATATAAGATTTATTAAAAAGTCCGCATAGACTTCTAAATAAACGAGAGAAAAATAGTTCTCACAAGTGGAGAACGGATTTTTTGTGTCCTTTTTATATTTGTTTGACATAAAATATAGATAATAGTATAATATAAGAGTCATAAAACACTTCTTCGTGGAGTGTTTTTAGTATTTTTCAAGCAATTCTAAAAAAAATTTAAGAAAATTTCAAAAAACTACTTGAAAACGATTGACAAACTAACAAGTGTAAAAAAGGGCTTGTATTTTTCTGTGTTTTATGGTATAATTCTAAAGTACAAAAAATAATTTTCCACGGGTGTAAAAATGGAAGAAAAAAACAAAATTCAGGGCAACTACGGAGAGGGGCAAATTCAAGTTTTAGAAGGGTTGGACCCCGTAAGAAAAAGACCGGGTATGTATATAGGCTCAACGGACGTTAGGGGGCTTCATCACCTAGTTCAAGAAATAGTGGATAACTCTATAGACGAGGCGCTTTCCGGCTATTGCGATACAATAACCGTTATTTTTAACGACGACGGGTCTTGTACCGTAAAAGATAACGGAAGGGGAATTCCTACGGCAATTCACCACACGGAAGGTATTTCTGCGGTAGAAGTAGTGCTTACAAAACTTCACGCCGGCGGAAAGTTCGGCGGTGGCGGATATAAAATTTCGGGAGGTTTGCACGGCGTTGGTTTGTCTGTTGTAAACGCACTTTCGGAATGGTTAGAGGTGGAAGTATATCAAAACGGTAACCATTATAAACAAATTTACAACAGGGGTATTCCGCAAGCACCGCTAAAAATAATCGGCACGGCTGATTTTACGGGCACTTGGGTGACCTTTATGCCGGACGACGAGATTTTTGAAACGGTAGACTTTAATTACGACACCGTTAAAACAAGACTTCGCGAACTTGCTTATCTAAACAAAGGTCTTACCATAAAAATGGAAGACAAGCGTGTAGGTAGAGAACATAAAGACGAATTTTGCTACGTTGGCGGAATAGCGCACTTTGTAGAAGATTTAAGTGCTAACAAAACCCCCATTTTTGCAAAGCCCGTTTATTTTGACGTTTTTTACGGAGACACGGAAGTAGAAGTTGCCTTGCAATATACGGATACTTATACGGAAGTAATTTATGCGTTCGCAAACAACATAAACACCGAAGAAGGTGGAACGCACCTAGAAGGTTTTAAGAGTTCTTTAACTAAAATAATCAACGAATTCGGTAAAAAGTTAAACGTTTTAAAGGGAGAAGAAAAAGTTTCATCGGACGACGTGAGAGAAGGTATCGTTGCGGTTGTTTCCGTAAAACTTACCGAGCCGCAATTTGAAGGGCAAACCAAAACCAAACTAGGTAATTCGGAAATGAGAAACTACGTTACGAAGGCTATGAACGAGTACTTCGGCTCTTTCCTAGAAGAAAATCCCGACAAGGCTAAAGAAGTGTTGATAAAATGCGTCACTGCGCAGCGTGCCAGAGAGGCTGCAAGGCTTGCGAGAGAAAGCACGAGAAGAAAAGGCGCTTTAGAAAGCACCACTCTTCCCGGTAAACTTGCGGATTGTTCTGATAAAAACCCCGAATTTTGCGAAATTTTATTGGTAGAAGGAGATTCTGCAGGCGGAAGCGCAAAACAGGGCAGGGATAGGCGTTTTCAGGCGATTTTGCCACTTCGCGGTAAAATATTAAACGTGGAAAAGGCTAGAATAAACAGAATTTTAGAAAACGAAGAAATAAAGGCAATGATTACGGCTTTCGGTGGCGGCATGCAGGACGATTTCGACGTGACGAAATTGCGCTACGACAGAATTATTTGTATGACCGATGCCGACGTTGACGGAAGCCATATAAGAATTTTGTTGCTAACCTTCTTTTTCCGTTTTATGAAGCCGCTTATAGAGCAAGGGCACGTATATATCGCTCAACCGCCGCTATATAAGGCTACTAAAAACAAAGTGGATAAATATTTGTATTCTGATAAAGAACTTTCTGATTATTTGGCGGAAGCCGGAAAATGCGATATTCAAAGATACAAAGGTTTGGGTGAAATGGACCCGGAACAACTGTGGGATACAACTATGAATCCTGAAACCAGAACCATGCTTAAAGTGACGATGGAAGACGCTATAGAAGCGGACGAAACGTTTACTAAACTTATGGGAGACAATCCTGAACTTCGCCGTCAATTTATAGAAGAAAACGCAAAATTAGTGACGGATTTAGACGTATAAAACAGGCTAAGGAGACAACGCAATGATTAAAAGAGACGCTCCGGCAGAATTGACCGCCGAATTTAAAGAAAAGCTTGCCAAAACAAAGCTTATAAATATAGAAGTCAACAACGAAGTTAAAAAATCGTTTATAGCATACGCTATGGCGGTTAACGTTTCCCGTGCTATTCCGGACGTGAGAGACGGAATGAAGCCCGTTCACCGCCGTATTTTGTATGCTATGCACGATATGGGGCTAACTCACGATAAGGCGTTTAAAAAATGCGCTAAAATAGTCGGTGAAGTTTTGGGTAAATATCACCCCCACGGGGACAGTTCCGTTTACGATGCTTTGGTTCGTTTGGCGCAAGACTTTTCTATAAACTGTCCGCTTGTAGACGGGCACGGAAACTTTGGTTCTATAGACGGAGACTCCGCTGCTGCATACAGGTATACGGAAGCAAGGCTTTCTAAATTAGCAAGCGAAATGCTTAGAGAAATAGATAAAGATACCGTTGATTTTTATCCTAACTTCGACGATACCGAAATGCAACCCGTTGTATTGCCGTCTAGAATTCCAAACATTTTGGTAAACGGTTCTGACGGTATAGCCGTCGGTATGGCAACAAATATTCCGCCGCACAATTTAGGAGAATGTTTAGACGGGTGCATAGCACTTATGGAAAATCCCGATATTACCACGGAAGAACTTATGGAATATATCCCCGCACCCGATTATCCTACCGGTGGCGTGTTGATGGGGAGAGCGGGTATAAAACAGGCGTATAAAACCGGAAAAGGCGGTTTTGTTTTGCGTGCTAAAACCGATATAGAAGAGTGCGCTAACGGAAGAGAAAAAATAGTCGTAACGGAAATTCCTTATCAAGTAAACAAAGAAGAACTTGTTAAATCAATCGCCTCTATGGTAAACGATAAGAGAATAGAAGGAATAAGCAATTTAAGGGACGAATCGGACCGTCACGGTATGCGTATTGTTATAGAACTTAAAAAAGACGTAAACGCACAGGTTGTGTTAAATACATTGTTTAAGCATACCAACTTGCAGGTTAAGGACGGAATTATTCTTCTTGCTTTGGTTGACGGAGAGCCTAAGGTTTTGGGACTAAAAGAGATTTTAGAGCACTATATTTCTCACCAAATTAAAGTTATAGAAAGGCGCACGAAATACGACCTTAATAAGGCGGAAGAAAGAGAGCATATAGTTAAGGGTTTGGTGATAGCGCTAAACAACATAGACAGAGTAATAGAGATAATAAAGGCAAGTTCCGATAAAAACGACGCTACGGTTAAACTAATGGAAGAGTTTGGGCTTTCGGATAGGCAGGCAAACGCAATATTAGAAATGAGATTGCAACGCCTAACCGCAATGGAAGTTGAAAAACTTAACGAAGAACTTGTAGAATTAGACAACACGATAGCGGACTTAAAGGATATTTTGGCTAATGAATCCAGAGTGAGAGACATTATCAAAAACGATATGAAAGAGATAAAAGAAAAATATCCTTCTCCCAGAAAAACAGAACTTTCTTACGATTACGGCGAAATAGACGTTGAAGACCTTATTCCCGTAGAAGACGTTATAGTTAGTATGACTCACAAAGGATACGTAAAGCGTTTACCCGTAAACGAGTATAAAACGCAACACCGTGGCGGAAAGGGAATTACGGCGCATAAGCCAAAAGACGAAGATTTTGTAGAAAACATATTCGTTTCCTCCTCTCACGACAGTATTTTGTTCTTTACCGATAAAGGAAAAGTTTACAGCATTAAGGCGTATATGATTCCGGAAGCACAAAGAACGGCAAGGGGCAGGGCGATTGTAAACCTTATCCAATTAGGTGAAAACGAAAAGGTTTGCGCTATGATTCCGTTAAAGGCAAATACCGAAGGGTATATAATTATGGCAACAAAGAACGGACTTATAAAAAAGACCGCACTTTGTGAATTCGACAGTATTAGAAAGACTGGAAAGAAAGCCATTAGCATAAACGATGGAGACGATCTTATTTCCGTTGGATTAACCACGGGAGAAGACGAAGTAATTATGGCTTCTCACGAAGGAAAGTGCATAAGATTCTCCGAAAAAGACGTCCGTGCTATGGGTAGAGATACTCAAGGTGTAAAGAGTATGGATTTGACGGATGATTACTTGGTTGATATGGCTGTTATAAAGCCCGATTGCGAAGTGATTACAATGACCGAAAACGGATACGGAAAGCGTTCTGATATAGAAGAATTCAGATTGCAGAACCGTGCGGGAAAAGGCATTAAGGCAGGCGTGTTTAACGAAAAAACAGGAAAACTTGTAAGCCTTAAACTTGTTTCTGAAACGGAAGACATAATGATTATTACTTTGGGTGGAACGATAATAAGAGTTTCCGCAAACGATATAAGCAAGATAGGTAGAAATACCCAAGGCGTAAGAGTAATGAGAATAGACGATTCCGTTGTGTCCGGCATAACCGTGACGCCAAAAAACGAAGACGAGACTGATGGCGCGGAAACGGCTGAAGAAACCGTGACGGCAGGTGAAGAAAACGAAACGCCCACTGAAAACTAAATAAAAATTAACTCTCCTTTCTTATTTTGAAAGGAGAGTTTTTATATGGTCTTGGATTTTAGATTATATTTTAGAAATATCCGTGATAAAAGCTGTGCCGTTATTTACGGTAAAAGAAACGTCTAAATTTTTAATTTTCATTTTATAAACCCTTAGCGGGTCGTTTTGATAAGAGGGACGGGGGTCTTCTTTTATAACGTCTATAAGTAAATTTATAAAGTTTGCATCAAAATTATCGCTTATAGTTTTGGGCACTTCTACTTTAAGTTTATAATTTGTAAAATCATCCGCAAAACCGCCGATTGCATCTAAATGGCAATCAGAAGACGGAAGATAGGGTTTTATATCGTATATATCGCTTCCGTCTAAAATATCTACACCCCCAACGTGTATAACCGTGCCGTAATCTTCCGTGTCGGCAATATCTAAAATTTTAACCGAAGACAAACCTATTGAGTTAGGGCGAAAAGGCGAACGGCTGGCAAAAACGCCCACTCTTTTATTTCCGCCTAGCCGAGGCGGGCGAACGGTGGGTGAAAATTCTTTTTGGTGGCTTTTAGAAAAATCGAACAAAATCCATAAATGGCTAAAATTTTCTAATCCTTTTAGCGCTTCTTTTTTTCTAAATTCTTTTTCAAATATAATGGTTCCTTTTAGCCAAGATACCCTTCCGCTTTGCCTTGGAATACCGAATTTATCCGTGAAATCCGTTTTTATTTTTGCAATGGGGTTTATCGTTCTTTCTTTCATAATATAACATTTTATCGATTTTTGTTTTTTATACGGTTTTTGTTAGTTTAACCAAAAATATTATAACTCAATTATAAAATATTGTAAACCGTAAACCCCAAAAGGGATAAATACTTTTTTATTAGAAAACAGTTAAAGTTTTTTGTGCATTTTAGATAAAAATACACGGGTAAAAATGATAAAAAATATTGTAAAAAAAACTATCTTATGCTACAATGATAAAGTAATAAAATTGTATTTGTATTAGGTTTGTTTTTATCTATATAAAAGCTTATAAAGGAGAAATAATGATAAACGTAGTTGGTGCTTTGATTTGGAAAAACGGAAAGTTTTTTATATGTCAACGTCCTCAAGCTAAAAAGCGTGCGCTTTTATGGGAGTTCGTAGGCGGGAAAATTGAGGAAGGAGAAACTCCGCAAAACGCACTTATAAGAGAGTGTAAAGAAGAGTTGTCGGCAGAAATATCGGTAGGCGAACTCTTTTTTGAAAGCAACTATAAGTACGACGACGAAGAGGTTAACCTATGTGTTTATAAGGCGGAGTTTTTAACAGAACCAACCGTAAAAGAGCATATAGATGCAAAATGGATTATTCCCAGTGAAATTGATAATTACGATTTTTGCAACGCCGATTTACCCATATTGAATAAGATAAAAAAAGAGTATGACTATTACGATTTGGATAAATATTTATTGCCTTTATGGAACACAAAAACGGTTTATTACGAAACGGGTTTGTTTTTAGATAAAATGGGAAAGGTAAAGTTGCTTTATTCTCCGGATAAAATTATTTCCGTAAAAGATTACGGCTTAAATAAAACCTACGTTTTGGACAAAGATTATACCGTAGAAAACGGGTATATCGTAAGAACGGAAAACTCTGATATACCGTATTTAGAAGTGGAAGATTATTATTCTGATGAAAGCGGGCAATGGAGCATAGAGATTGCGCCTGAAAAAATACCGTATAAATTTAATTGTAAAAAATATGCAAAGTACGGGGAAACGGATTCTTTTACAAAATATCAAATAGCGGTGACTTATACTCATAGCGACGAGTGGAAAGGCTTTATTCCGCCCTGCAAAAAGGATATATTAAAGAATTTTTATCAAAAGATAAATAAAGAAAACTGTGCAACTGTCGGTTTTTTCGGCGACAGTATTACAACGGGGTGTAATTCCAGCGGTGTGCCGCAAGGCGGCGTTGTTTCTCCCTATGCGGAAGACTTTCCTACGATGACCGTTAAAGAGATAGAAAAACGCTTAAACTGTAAAATAAATATGTTTAACACAGCGGTAGGCGGTTGGACAAGCCAAAACGGCGTAGAAGAATTTGATGAAAGAGTTATAAAAAACAACCCTGATTTACTTGTTTTGGCATTCGGTATGAACGATATGGGCTCTCCTTTAGAAGAATACGGCGCAAGAATGGAAAAGATGGTAAAGGCTTTGCACGAATTTAATCCGAAGGCAGAGATAGTTTTGGTGGGAACAAGCGTTCCTAATCCGGAAACAACGTGGTACTTAAATCAAGAAAGATTTGTAGAAGAGTTATACAGGCTAGAAAGCAAGTATCCTTTTATAGCCGTTGCCGATATGACCAAGGTTCACAAATATTTGTTTGACGCAGGCAAAAAATATAGAGACGTAAGCGGAAACAACATAAATCACCCTAACGATTTTGTTGCAAGATTGTATGCTCAAACTATATTAAAAACTATTTTGGGGTAATCCCGATTATAAAAATATAAAGCTTAAAACAAAAAGGGAAAATAAAATGGATAAAAAGCTGAATTGCTTTAATGCAGGCGAAGTGAAATTTGATAACTTTGTAAACGACAATGTGGATTTTGTTATCGAAACGCAACTTTTAAACAAAAATTTGTGGGATAAATGTATCAACGTGTTTAAAACGAGAGAAGATACGGATAACGGCGGTTGGCGCGGAGAGTTTTGGGGTAAGATGATGCGCGGCGCAGCACTTACCTATCAATATTCTAAAAACGAAAAGTTATACAAAGTTCTCACGTATGCGGTAGTGGGGCTTTTAACCACGCAGGACGAGTTGGGAAGATTTTCCACTTACGAGGTAAAGGACGAATTCCACGGCTGGGATATGTGGGGAAGAAAATACGTGCTTACCGGTATGCAACACTATTACAGAATTTGTAAAGACGAAGAGTTAAAAGGCAGAATAGTGACTGCTCTTTCAAAGCACGCCGATTATATTTTATCTAAAATAGGCAACGGAGAAGGTAAGATTGAAATTACCGAAACCAGCGAAATTTGGGGAAACGTTAACTCCTGTACTATATTAGAGCCTATTGTTGAACTTTATAAAATGACGGGAGAAAAGAAGTATTTAGATTTTGCAAAATACGTAGTTTCTACCGGCGGTTGCAAGGGGCATAATTTATTAGAACTTACCGAAAAAAGCGGGTTAATGCCCTATCAATACCCCGTGACTAAGGCTTATGAGATGATGTCTTTTTACGAAGGCGCTTTGGCATATGCGGAAGTGACGGACGATAAAAAACTTTTTGATATAGTAGTTAAGTTTATAGAGGACGTATATAACAGTGATATTACCATTATAGGTTCGGCAGGTTGCACGCACGAACTTTTTGATAACTCTAAATTTACTCAAAGTGAAGACAGCGATAAAATTATGCAAGAAACCTGCGTGACCGTCACTTGGATGAGGGTTTTATCTCGTTTAATGGCGCTTACGGAAAACCCAGCATATGCAGACAGAATAGAAACTTCCGCATTAAACGCTTTATACGGTGCGTTAAATATTTACGGAAGAAAGCAATATAGCATAAAGATAGACGGAAGTGGCGGAGAATATTTAAGCGGAATGACTTTTGATAGTTATAGCCCGCTTGTAAACAGCATCAGGGGTAGAGGCATAGGCGGATTTAGACCGTTTAAGGAAGGCGGCTATCACGGTTGTTGTGCAAGCATAGGTTCTGCGGGAACTGCGCTTTTCCCGCTTACTGCCGTAATGAAAAGCGAAAACGGCGTTGTGTTTAATAACTATATAGACGGAAAGATGGAGTTTAAAACTCAAAGCGGAGCAAAGGCAACGTATAAGATTTGCACAGGATATCCTGTGAGCGGAAAGGTTTATATAAAGGTTAAGTACAGTAAGCCCGAAAAGGCAGTTATAAAACTTCGTGTTCCCGATTGGTGCGAAAATTGCTCGATTACCTTTAACGGACAAGAGAACAAAGCGGAAAAAGGATATTTTGTTATAGAAAGCGAATTCGGCAGAAAGAGCGAAATATTTATCGATATGGGAATGGAACTTAAAGTTCACGAACTAAACGGCAAAACCGCTTACACTTTCGGTGCGTTGGTTTTGGCTACGGATGGAATGAAAAAACAAGGCGAAAAGTGCAAAAACGAGTTGTTCCGCACCGTGCTTAAAAAGGGAGATAAAGAACTTTTATTAACAGATTACGCTTCTTGCGGAAAACTTTGGAACGAAGATCTGGACAAAATAAATATTCACTGGGAAGAGTCTACCGGTTGGAAGATTTGCCCTGCGGAAGATTTGCCAAAGGTAAGCGTTTGGATAGACTAAATAATATATAAAAGAACCCCGTTGTGGGTTCTTTTTTGAGAGAAAAAATGAAAGAAATTAATCTAAATTGTTTTGAAAATTTTAAGTGTAAAGCAGGAGATTGTAAAAACAGCTGTTGTATCGGTTGGGAGATAGAAATAGATAAAAAAACCCTGAAAAAATATAAAAGAGTAAAAGGTGAATTCGGTAAAAAAATCAAACAAGGCATAGATAAAAAGCAGCGTGTTTTTAAAAAAGACGACTGCAGAAGATGTGTGTTTTTAAATAAAGATAATTTATGTGAAATCATCTTAAACCTAGGTGAAAACGCCTTGTGTGATGTTTGTAGGATTCACCCGCGTTATAAATGTTTTTTATCCGATAGAATAGAGAGAGGCATAGGTTTATCTTGTGAAGAAGGGGTAAAGTTATTATTTAATTATCCTAACGAGATTAAAGAAGTTGTTACATTTGACGATAATATAAAAGAATCTCTTTTCGATTTTGAAAAAGAGGCATTGTCTTTCCGTAAAGAGATTACAGATATTTTAACCGATATTAGTTTAGATTTTAGTCAAAAAGTAAAAAGAATTTTGCAAAAAGTAAACTTAAAAGAGAGTGATTTTTTTGCCGTTGATTATAAGAATTTGTTGTTGGGGTTGGAGCCGCTTGATAAAGACTGGCATAAACTAGTTGGAGATTCAAGTTTTGCAAAATCATTCGATTTTGCCCCGTCTTTTGATAAAAAGAACGAGCGTCTAGCCGTATATTTTATGTATAGGCATCTTTTGACTGCGATAGACGGACTTGATTTGATAACAAAAACGCTTTTTTCTGTGCTTTCCGTTTACGTTATAAACGTTTTATATCAAAACAAAAAATTACCATTTGAAGAATTGTGTAGAAAATATTCGTCAGAAATCGAGTATTCATCAGAAAATTTAAATGCCGTTTTCGATTTGTTAGACGGTGTTGCTATAAAAACAAAAATAGGAGAATAAAATGAAAAAATTTGCTCTTTTAATAAGTGACGGTTCAGAAGAAATAGAGGCGCTTACTCCGGTAGACATTCTTCGCCGTGCGGGAATCGTTTGTGACGTCTTTTCCGTTTGCAAAGAATTTATAAAAGGTTCTCACGGAATAGTAATAAAAGCGGATAAACTAATAAACGAACTTTGCATAGAAGAATACGACGGGTTGATTATCCCAGGCGGTATGCCCGGTGCAAAAATTATTGCAGATAATATTACGGCAAAAAATGCGATTAACGTAGCGGTACAAGGGGGTAAACTGGTTGCGGCGATATGTGCTTCTCCGGCGGTGGTGCTTGCGGAAAACGGCTTTTTAAAATGCAAAAAGGCAACTTGTTATCCTGCGGAGAACTTTGTTTTTGCCTTAAAAGAAAAATACGTTGAAAAAGACGTGGTTGTAGACGGCAATTTTATTACTGCTAACGGACCTAAATCCGCTATGAGTTTTTCTTTTGCGATATGCGATTATTTTAATTTAACGCCAAAGTTTTAGTTTTGTTAAAAAGATAATTAAGATTTTTGCCGCTTACTAGATGTTTATTTAAAAAAACACCCTGCCTAAATTAGGCGGGGTGTTTTTTATTTTTTAAGGGGTTAATTACTTGTTTAGTAATTCCGCATCTCTTTCTTTATCTAACTTTACGTTACGGAAATAAAGCGCAACGTCTATAGAAATTTCTATAAAGTTAAGCACGTAGAATACGGCGCTTAATATAAAGATAAATCCGGAAGAGCCGATTGCAAGTTGAATTGCTTTACGTGCGATACCGAAAGCATAACCTATCAACAAAAATATTTCAAAAAATAAGCTTTTGCCTTTCGCGGTTCTAGATTTGTAAGATTTTGCAATCGAGATAGGCCAAGAAAGACCAAAGCAAAAAATTGTAAACGCTTCAAATAAATCAAGTAAAATATCCATTTGTACATTCTCCTAAGTTTTATTAACTTTCCGTATTCTATCACATTAAAATTCATTAGTCAAATTATTTTTTAAAATAATTGTTTAGGCATATCACTTATTAGCCATGCTTGAATTTTTGTTTTTTGTGATTATTGAGATATACAAAATAATAAAATTGTGTTATATTATTGCTATGAGCGAAAAAGTTAGAAAAAAGAAAGTTGTTTGGATAATAGCGTTGGTTTTTTTGTGTGCTGTTTTGGTAGCGTGTTTTTGCGCGTTATTTATAGTAAATAAAGATAAAGAAAACGAAAAAGATCAACAAGAAAGCAATAATGCTTCAACAACGGAACAGCAATTGTTTAATAAGCCGGTAATTGTTGATTCTAAAATAGGAGTAGCGTATTCCGTCGTTGGAAAAGTGGATAGAAAAAAGCCCGAACTTAAAAACGAGGGCTTATCTCGTTATCCTGTTTACGGGCAAAATTTATCTAAATTAAGCGAAGAGAGCGACGAGGACTTTACTGCACTAAAAAACGCAATTTTAGCAGAAAACGCAAAACTAAACGCCGACCCTAACGCCACTCTTTCCGGCACTTGTTCTAATTACGATTCTATGGACGAAAACGGTTATTTGTATTTAAGCGGGCAACCCGTTTTGGATAGTAATGACAACCACAGGCGCTTATATAAGCACACGGCGTCTGAAAATATGTATTTCGGCAACGTGAGCGATAGTGAGAGTGCCGTTATAAAACAGATAAAAATTCAGCCCAGACAAATGGGAAATTATATAACCGGATTGTATGCGCCCGCAGGGGAAGTAATAAAACTAACCCTTTCGGAAGAAGATTTAAACAAAACGGGTGGATTTAACATTTTTGTAGGGGCAACGCTTGCAAACGGGCAGGCAAACAATATTTGGCTTGCAAAAGATTTTTGCCGTATGCCGGTTATTGCAAATAAAATGCCCGTAAATAAAGACGTTTGCACTTACGATGAAAATTCTAAAACTTATACTTGCTATTTCGGTTCTTATTTGGGCGGACCCGTTTATATAGGTTCTCCAAAGGTTAAAAAAGAGTTTAAGGTAGAAATATCGGGAGCGGTAGAATATCCCCATTTTATTTACGGCTTGACAACGGAAGATGAATATAAAGAATTGCTAAAATCAAGTGCTCCGTATTTTGATTTGGAAGTTTTTGACAATACCGTTCGCTTTTCCGGACCTAGAGTTTGCTCTGATAAATATTCTTATTCCGAACTTATGAATGCCGCCGAACTTTGGGATAAAATTGCAAGGGTATCTAAACAAGTGCCCACGGGCTCAAACAGTGCTTACGGAATAGATTTTTTGTTTGAACCGTTCGTTGCGGCTGGCGGAGCAGTCGCTTTTGTTGGGCGAAACACCGTTAACTGTCCTACGGATTGGATGGACAGTTGCTTAAACGTAGAAAATTTTGTAAACAACGGTGCATGGGGAAATATCCACGAATTTAACCACCACTTTCAAAATTTCGGTTTGCCTAACGGCGGTGAAGTGACTAATAATGCGATAAGTTTGGTGGAATATTCTTTGTTTACAAAAATTTCTTCTAAAAGGAGTTTAAACGACAAATCGTTAACGGATTGGAACGTTTACACAGACCCTTCGAGGGCGCTTAGAATATTATTAGACAATTCTGAAAGCGGTGCGGCAGTTGGGTCTTTAGATGCTTATGCAACCGTTTTACATTCTTTTGGTCAATCTGTGTTTATAGAATCGACGCAAAACGGCAGCGGGGTAGATAACTGGTATAAAAATTTATGCAATTTAACGCATTATAATTTTTATTATTATTTTACCGAAATTTTACACCAAACGGTTTCGTCTTCCGTTGCGGAAGAGATAGAAACTAAAAACTATCCCACATACGTCCCAGTTGCGTGCATATATCAAACCGGCACAAAATATAATTTTGACGGGGACACAAGAAAAATAACAACCGTTCAACCGTTTGAATTCGTAGGGGAAACGTATGATTTTAATATAGAGTCTTTAATAAAAATTCCGGACGGTTTTACAACAACAAACGTTTCCGTAGGCAAGCCTCAGTACGGGAAAATTGTTAAAATAAGTGAAGATTTATACCGTTTTATCCCTTCTAAAGAAAAGGTTTCCGGCGATATAGACGTAAAGATCTCTATGATAAAAAACGACAACGCCTTTAAAGTAGAAGACGTGACGCTTGTTTTCGGGCTAAAAAAACAGCAACAAAGAATTGCGGATAGAACGACTTATTATTTCGATAGCGATTTGTTAACTGTGTTTAAAGACGTAGATGACGCCGTGGCAAAAAACTATGCGGGATATAATTCTTTTTCAACCTATGAAAGTACTTTTAACGGTGCAGAATGTGCCGCGGTATGGTGGAATAGCGAAGGGGTTTTGCTTAATGCTATTACAGAGTACAATTCAAAAATATATATTACGGAAAACAATATATATCGGTTTAGTATTAGGGGCAAGTACGCTAATTTATATATTTCTTTTGACGGCGTAAATTATCAGTCGGTTGCAAAAGCAGGCGAGACTTATAACAATAATTTTAACGTGTGCGTTCAAAACGGAGAGTATAAAGATTATCAATTAAAAAGGGGACAAACCGTTTATCTTAAAGCGGTCGTTATGCACGTAGACGTAGAAAGGTGTGCGTTTGTGGTTGGTATGGGAACTGTTAAAAACGGCAGTGCCGCACTAGACGATGCGACTAAAAAGACAACCGTTTATAACGTAAATTATCAACCCGAAAAATTTGAATCAGACTATTTTTATACCAGAGAATATCAAAAAGAAAATTTTTCCGTAAAAACAAACGATTGTTTAAGCGTGGTTTCTACAAACTTTTCTCCGTGGGATTCTACAACCGAACTAAAAAATTTATTCGATGGGGATTCGGCTACGTTTATGCACAATAAGCAATACGAGTACGTTAGCGAAACTTCTCCGTTTGAAATGGTAATAGATTTAGGAAAAACAATAAAAGCAAACAGGGTTGTTATGTACGGCAGGGATAATAATTCTCAAACGCCTATGAGTTATCAACTTTTCGGCGGGACTGACATTGAAAATATGTTGCTTTTATGTGAATACGTTAACGAGCCGCTTAAAAACGGCTGTAATCAAATTGGAAACTTTGATTACACGGAGTTTAGGTATTATAAACTTGTGGTGACAAAGACAAACGCAAACTATATTTGTCTATCGGAAATTGAGTTTGGTATTGATTTTTCAAACGGGAAACTAATTTCACCGGACGATAAAAGCGTAAATTATTACGGACAGTGGGTTATTAAATACGACTTATCGACGTTTGGACACAGCTATGTGTCAAGCGAAGGATATTTAGAACTGGATTTTGTCGGTACGCAGATAGCGGTAATTGCCCAAACAGGACAAACCGCAAAATTTACCGTTTCAATTGACGGGGGAGAAGAATTTTATTGTGAATTTGACGGAATTAACGAATTGATGTTTTTATCCAAAGAAATAGAGGATAAGCCGCATAAAATAGTAATAAAAGCGGTGACGGAGATAGATATAGTTGCTTTTGCTGTGAGATAGGCGTAAATATGCGTCTACTTAAAAAGCAGATAGCGGTAATTGCCCAAACAGGACAAACCGCAAAATTTACCGTTTCAATTGACGGGGGAGAAGAATTTTATTGTGAATTTGACGGAATTAACGAATTGATGTTTTTATCCAAAGAAATAGAGGATAAGCCGCATAAAATAGTAATAAAAGCGGTGACGGAGATAGATATAGTTGCTTTTGCTGTGAGATAGGCGTAAATATGCGTCTACTTAAAAAGCAGTTTTTAGCAACCCAAAACATACGTTAATAAGGCTTGTTTATTTTACAAAAAAGGCTACGGCAACTGCCGTAGCCTTTTATACTAAATAAAAAAGCCTAAACCAAACTTACATTCGATTTAGGCTTTATATGGCGGAACGTGTACCACTCTCGCAAAACTTTTGATTGAGTTTTAGTCGTTCTATTTGATTACTTTCAAATTTTCTTTGGGCGTTTATCTTAAATAAAGATGTAATCACGAGCCCCACAAACTTTGCTTTACTTTGTGAAATCAATAAGTTTATCGAAGAAGGCTTTTATTATAATGCGGGTCGCATTCGTTCAACACCTGTTAGTATTGGTGGAACGGATTGGAAACCTGAAAGCTTAATAAAAGAGGAATTGCAACACATTCTTAATTCTAACATGGAAGATGTTGATAAAGCAATTGAATTACTATTGTTTGTAATGAAAAAACAGATCTTTATAGATGGAAATAAAAGAACTGCAGTAATTTTTGCAAATCACTTACTTATTTCAAAAGCAAAAGGATTGATTGTCATTCCAAACGATAAGGTTGAAGAATACAAAAAATTGCTTATTGCCTATTATGAAGGTAAAGATCAAACGCCTATTAAAGATTTCTTAAAAAAGTTTGGATATATGAATATCTAGGAGAATAATATGGAAAAAACTAAAAATAGAAATGCATCTCCATGCAAATGGCAAATTTGCAAAAGAAATCTGCGACGATTTAAACAATAAAGGGTTTAAAAATAAGCAAGGAAGAAAATTCACCGTTGAGATAATAGCCAAGATGCTTCGCAATAGAAAATACATCGGAGAATTTAATTGTAAAGGAATTGTTTATAACGATATAGTTCCACCAATAATTTTATATAACGACAGGATAATAATTATTTATAATACTAAGCCAAATGACTGTGAAGAAATAATTATAAACGGAAAAGAAGATATAGAAAAAATTGAGACTGCCATCGCAAAAAATGCAGAAAAAAAGTCGTTCAGCGAATTTCACGCCGAACGACCGGTTGATGGCGGAGTGCTCGAAAATTTGTACTCACCCAAATTATTATTTAAAACAGGCTTTTCAGTCTG
>CAYVPW010000028.1:0-16621 GCA_964453915.1 uncultured Christensenella sp.
CGCCGTGAGTTAAACACCCTGCGCCGCCTATACAACCGCCAACGCAAGCCATTCCTTCTATAAAGTTGCCGTCTAAAATTCTCTTTTGCGCTTTAAGTAGCGCAACCCTGCACGCTTCTATGCCGTCGCAAGGAACCGCTCTTAAATCAAAGTCTTCTAGTCCGTTTTCTTTTAACCCCTCTTTTACCGCTTCGGATAGCCCGCAGTTTCTAGCAAATATTCTTCCGTAATAAGAAGCGTTGTCTAGTTGTTCTTCGGGCAAAGTGGTAATGTCTATATCTTTACTGTCGAACAACGCTTGAAGTTCTTCAAAGGTGATAACGCTATCAACGTACGGCGCAACTTCTTCTTTTTTGAACTCCATCTTTTTAGCGGTACAAGGCCCTATAAACACAACTTTGCAATTCGGATCTTCTTCTTTTAACTTTTTGCTTATAGTTGCAAACGGAGAAAGATTATGAGAAACAAATTCCGCCAAGTCCGGAAACTGTTTTTGCACGTAAGACACGAACGCCGGACAGCAAGAACTTGTCAAAAATCCCTTTTCGGTAAGTTCTTTCGCTTCGGATAACGCAACCATATCCGCACCTAGCGCGGCTTCCGTCACATCGTAAAAACCGAGATTTTTTATTCCGCCTATTACCTGCCCCAACTTTGCATATACAAACTGACTGGATATAGCCGGCGCAACCACCGCGCGAACTTTATATTTATTGTTGTTCTCGCTTTCTTTTATTAAGTTTATAACGTCTAAAATATAAGATTTATCGCTTATCGCACCCCACGGGCATTGATAAACGCACGCACCGCAAGATACGCACTTCTCGTCGTTTATAACCGCCGTTCCGTCCTCTCCGGGAGAGATTGCCTTTACTTTGCACGCCATTTCACAAGGGCGTTTATGGTTTCTTATCGCGCCGTAAGGGCAAACCTTTGCACACATTCCACATTCTACGCACTTGCTTTTATCTATGTGTGCTTTTTGTTGATGGTCAAAAGTTATCGCTTGTTTTTTGCAAACGTCTTCACAGCGGTGAGATAAACACCCCCTGCAATAATCCGAAACTTCGTATCCGCTCATAGGACATTCGTCACACGCAATGTCTATTACTTCTATAACGTTCTTTTTGCTTTTATCCCCACCGATTGCAAGCTTTACTCTTTCTGCAACTATCGCTTGCTCTTTGTATATGCAGCAACGCATAGTGGGCTCTTTTTTATTTACTATAAGTTTAGGTATATTCACAATATTTTCGGTAAGCGTGCCTTCCCACGCAAATCTTGCCACTTCTCTTAAAACCTTATATTTTAAGTGTTGAACTTTAGTATCGAATTTTCTCATTTATACACCTCTTTATTTTCGCATATATATTATCACAATCGTAAATATTTAGCAAGGCAATTAAAGCCTCTGTTCTATCCTTTTTTTGGATAATCATTACCAAAAACGGATAAAACCGTTTTATAACTGTATAAATCAAAAACGGGATAGTCGCCTATCCCGTTTTTTTGTTTTTATATTTTTTAAGAGAACTTATAGTACTTAACTTCTACAACTCCGCCTGCGCCGGGCTGAGCGGATTTTGCTATAATATTTCCGTCTTTGTCTACGTGGCACTTAGTAAGTTTAACCTCTGTTGTAATTATACTCTTTCCGTCTTCGCTATAATAGGTGTAAAGCGTTTTGCCTTCATTGGAAACGGACTTAACAACGTATAAGCCTTCGCCTAAACATCCGTCGTACCCGTCGATTTTAGTGTAAGTGTTTTCTCCCTTTTTAAGCAAGTAATACACGTCGCCGGAATCTTCTGTCTCTTTTAGTATCAAGGCGTTATTCATTATCTTTTCAACTCTCATATCCGCATTGATTTCAACTATCTTGTTAAGGTCTAAATCGTAAACGCCGGTAGAAGAAACTATAAATCCGGAGCTAACATCTATATCCGAACGGACTTGCCCTATTATTTCTTTCTTTCCGTTTACTAAATAATATTGATTTATAGAGTTAGAAACCAAGTACCTGTCTTCCGCTATTCTTTCAGGCATACCCACCTGCCCTGCAATCACAGGCTCTAGAACTTCTTCTACAGAACCGTTATCACTGATAGATAAAACCCTTGAGCTGTTAGCGTCGTATTGTATTCTCTTGTTCTCTATTTTATGCGCCGACATAACTATATTTTTAATGCTAGAAGATAATCCTTCTTTTTCAAAATCAATCTTTTCATACCCACTGCTTCCCATTGCCACAGTGCCGTTTGCAATGGCTTCGGTTTCAAAAACATATTCCGTATCAACGTTTTTCCACTCTCCGGACTTAACGTTTAGCACCTTTGTGTAGACGGAAAATTTTTCCCCACCCACTATAACATCGTACTCGTCTGCATCGTCCATTTCTTCAACAACATACTGCATCAACACGTTTCCATTAGACAAATAAGAAATCATACTGCTAGTCGCATAATTCGGCACGTTTACCATATGTAAAATATTAAAATTAGAATCTAAAACGAGAACGGGGGCAGAATACGACGTTCTTTTTGCGTAATAATAATCCCCTATCTTGCAAATGATATCGTAATTATAGTCCGTCATATCGCTCGTATCAAAGATTTTTACAACCTTTCCGTCTTCTTGCACACGATATGCACCGCTTTCCATAACGATAACATCTAGCAAATTATATGCAGAAGACATTGAACTAAAATCAGTCGAAAGCAGGTTTTCTCCGTTAGAGTTATACATTACAAAACTTCCTTCGTAAGTAGCAGTATTTATAGTTGCAATTACGTACACAGTATTATCATAAACCTTACTAATTAAAACCCCTATATCGTGGGTGGCTTTATTCACTTCGTAAGTTCCTACAACCTTATCTTGCGTGCAATCGTAAACGGTAATTACCTTATAGGCTGTTGCCGAAGATCCCTCGCCGTCTACTCTTTCTCTAGAAAAAGCAATTAAACTTCCCTCTCCTTCTTCAAACTCGCCGGAAACCGACAGCATTGAAAAAGAAGAAAGTTTTTTTATGCTTTGAGACTTATAGTCCCCCACATAAAACCCTAAGCCGGAAGATGCACAAGCCGAAAGACTTATAACAAAGCAAATCAGCAATGCAACCACGGCAGAAACGCCAAATTTTTTCATATTTTTTCCCTCCTTTCCCTTTACGAGAACCCCTTTTTTTAATTTTAATACCGCTTGGCTCCATTTGTCAATAGACAAATGTTGCAATTTTCTTACTAATTTAAAATACAAAAAACGGCAAGAAAAAAGAGCGTTTTTACCCGTTTTATCCACCCGCTTTCTTAACAAAATCAGATGGTTTGCAACAAATATACGCTCTTTAATATTATGCTTTTAATTCAGTTATAGTGCACAAAAATTTAATTTTTAATATTTTACGCTGTATAAAATATCTTCGTAATTAGGGAAAGAAGCAAAATTTTTACCCGTAATAAGTTCCGTTTCGTCCGCACAGTCTCTTAAAGCCTGCATATCGGAAAGAATTACGTCTTTACAATAAACCGCTCTCTCGTACACACCGGAAACCTTATCGAAATTTTTAACGTCTTCTTTTAACTTTTCTAACCTTTCGTAGAAAGTCTCCGATAAAGCGGACAATTTTTCTAAAATACCGTTTTCTAATTTAAACGATAGGTTTGGGTTCGCTTGTTTTTTAGCGCAAATTTCTTCCGAAAGGAATTTTTGATAAGCAATTAAAGATGTTGCTATTTCTTTCGTTGCCATATCGACCGCCGTTAAACTTTCTATATGCAAAATGTTAGAATAATTTTCTAACAACACTTCCATTCTAGAATGAATTTCGTTTATATTAAGCACTTTGTGCTTTTCAAAGAGTTTAACGTTCTTCTCTTTTATGTAATAAGGAAGGGCGTCTACGGTGGTTTTTAAGTTTAACAAACCACGCTCTTCCGCTTCTTTTTGCCATTCTTTAGAATAGCTGTTTCCGGAAAAGAGTATTCTTTTATGATTTTTTATCGTCTTTTTAAGAAGATCCGCAAGCGCCTTGTTAAAATCTTTTGCTTTTTCCAACTCGTCCGCAAATAAAGAAAGTTCTTCGGCAACTATGGTGTTTAATATAAAGTTGGGGCACGCTATGTTATCGGATGCGCCCACCATACGGAATTCAAACTTGTTGCCCGTAAAAGCAAACGGGGAAGTACGGTTTCTATCGGTAGAATCCTTGGGAATAGGCGGCAATACGTTTACGCCGATTTTAAGAACAGATTTCTTTTTGGCGTTATAGTTTTCTCCGCTTTCTATAGAAGACAAAATTTCGTCTAACTCTTCACCCAAATAAATAGAAATTATAGCGGGCGGTGCTTCGTAGCCACCCAAACGGTGGTCGTTTCCCGCGCTGGCAACGGAAATTCTAAGCAAGTCTTGATATTCGTCTACGGCTTTTATCACCGCCATTAAAAACAATAAAAATCTTGCGTTTGTTTCAGGTGTTTCACCTGGTTCTAACAAGTTTTCGCCGCCGTCCGTTACTATGGACCAGTTATCGTGCTTGCCGCTACCGTTTACCGACTCAAACGGCTTTTCGTGCAATAAGCACACTAAACCGTGTTTGTTTGCGACGCTCTTCATAATCTCCATAGTCAATTGATTTTGATCGCTTGCTATGTTAGCAGACACATAAACGGGCGCAAGTTCGTGTTGCGCAGGCGCAGCCTCGTTATGCTTTGTTTTTGCGGGAACACCCAACTTCCAAAGTTCTTCGTCCAGCTCTTTCATAAACGCGGCAACTCTCGGCTTTATAGCACCGTAGTAATGATCTTCTAACTCTTGCCCTTTAGACGGGCGAGCACCGAAAAGAGTTCTACCGCAATGTATAAGGTCTATACGCTTTTCGTATACCTTTCTGTCGATTAAAAAATACTCTTGCTCTGCACCTACCGTAGGTATTACTCTTACCGTTTTATCGTCACCGAACAATCTCAAAATGCGAAGCGCTTGATTGTTAAGTGCATCCATAGAACGCAAAAGCGGCGTCTTTTTATCTAGCGCTTCTCCGCTGTAAGAACAAAACGCCGTGGGAATATATAAGCTTCCGTCTTTTACAAAAGCGTAAGACGTGGGGTCCCAAGCGGTGTAGCCCCTTGCTTCAAACGTTGCGCGAAGTCCGCCCGTAGGAAAACTGGAAGCGTCGGACTCGCCTTTTACAAGCGATTTTTCCGAAAACTTCATTATAACGTTTTCACCGTCCGGTTCTATAAACGCATTGTGTTTTTCCGCAGTAATACCCGTCATCGGTTGAAACCAATGCGTAAAGTGGGTTGCACCTTTTTCTATAGCCCAATCTTTCATTGCTGCGGCAACTTCTTTTGCCGTTTCAATAGAAAGAGCCGTGCCGTTTGCAACCGCTTTTTTTACAGCCGTATATACGGGCTTTGGCAAGCGTTCTTGCATTACTTTGTCGTTAAAAACCATTGAACCGAAAATTTCGGGTACGCTCATAATAACACTTTTCCTTTAGTTATTTTAGTAGATTTTAGCATTATTTACGCATAATGTCAATCCTTTGACTTTTATTTGCTTTTTATAAAAAATATTTATATAAAGTATAAAATTTTTATTCGGCGTTTTTATTTTATCTCAGTTGACTTTAAGCACCGCATATTTTATAATTATGATATCGTTATTACGTAAAGAAAAATAAGGAGTATTTTTTATGGATACTAATAAACGTCCCGAGAACATGCAAAGAATTACTACCAAAGAGTTAGCAAACGCGTTTATAGAAGAACAGGTTGCCGCTATAAAAGAACAAGTAAAAGATAAAAAGGTTTTGCTTGCTTTATCCGGCGGCGTAGATTCTTCAGTTGTTGCCGCTCTTTTAATAAAGGCTATCGGCAAACAACTTACTTGCGTACACGTTAACCACGGTCTTATGAGAAAGGGTGAAAGCGAACAAGTAATAGAAGTTTTTGGCAAAGAACTTGACGCCAACCTTATATACGTAGATGCTACCGACCGCTTTTTAGATTTGCTTGCAGGTGTAAGCGAACCCGAAAAAAAGAGAAAAATCATCGGCGGAGAATTCATTAAGGTTTTTGACGAAGAAGCAAAAAAGCTACAAGGCATTTCTTTCCTTGCACAAGGAACTATTTATCCCGATATTTTAGAAAGTAAAGGCGTAAAAGCACACCACAACGTTGGCGGTCTTCCCGAAGAAATGAAATTTGAGTTGGTAGAACCCTTAAAACTTTTATATAAGGACGAAGTAAGAATGGTAGGTTCTGCTTTAGGCCTTCCCGATAATATGGTTTTCCGTCAACCCTTCCCCGGCCCCGGCTTGGGCGTTAGATGCCTTGGCGCAATCACCAGAGACAGATTGCACGCTTTAAGAGAGGCAGACGCTATTTTAAGAGACGAATTCGATAAATGCGGCTTAGCAGGAAAAGTTTGGCAATACTTTATTGCAGTTCCCGATATGAAGAGCGTTGGCGTTAAAGACGGCAAGAGATACGAAGGTTGGCCCGCAATTATCCGTGCGGTAAACACTACGGACGCAATGAGCGCAACTATAGAAGAAGTACCCTATACCGTTCTTAATAAAATCACTGCAAGAATCACTGCGGAAGTCGACGGTATAAACAGAGTTTTATTCGACCTTACTCCAAAGCCCGTTGCAACCATAGAGTGGGAGTAATATTTAATCCGCTTTCATATTTCAAATAATTTTAGGCTTAAATTTTATACTTTATACCCTAAATAAAACAAAAAATAATCTCGCACCTAATCGGTGCGAGATTATTTATTCGTCAATTTTTAAACCTGTTATACTCTACCGTTGGTTGAGTTTTATTAATACAACCTAAGGTTTGTTGATTTTCTTTTCGTGATAATATATTATATTAATGTGGTATTGCTTAACCTACAAAACCGTTTATAAGCAACCTTTTAACTAGCGTAATAAAAAACAATTAAGGAGAAAAAAGAATGAATCTGGAAAAAATAGGAAAATTCATTGCCGAACAAAGAAAAAACGCAAACCTTACGCAAATACAGTTGGCGGAAAAACTATGCGTTACGGACAGGGCTGTATCTAAATGGGAAAACGGCAAGTCAATGCCGGATTCGTCTATAATGGTTAATCTTTGCAATATACTTAAAATCACCGTAAACGACTTGCTTTGCGGAGAAATAGTTTCTACTAAAGATTACAATAAACAATTAGAAAACAATCTGCTTGTAGTCACAAAAGAAAAAGAGCAAGCGCACAAAACTCTGCTTTCTTTAGAAGTGTTTATATCAATCACGGTATCCGTTTTGCTAATATGTTGCATTTTAGCGGCTTCTTTTATTTCAATGCCCGTTTGGCTTAGAATAGCTTTTATTGCGTTAGGCGTTGTTCCTTTTGCAATAGGAATATGCCTGGCGGTAAAAATAGAACAGGTTGCCGGATATTATCAGTGCCCCGAATGTGGCTGCAAATACGTTCCCGAATATAAAAGCGTGCTTTTTTCAATGCACGTTAACAGAACTAGATTTATGCGTTGCCCTAACTGCAAGAAAAAAGCTTGGCACAAAAAGGTGTTGGATAATTGTAAAGAAGATAAAAGTTAAAATATTGCTTGATTATTAAAAATCAAAAAACCACACAAAAAAACTGCTTTCTAACGAACGCAGTTTTTGTTTTTTTATTTTGCAAATTCGGTTGCACGCCATTCTCTTATAACGTTTACTTTTATTTGACCGGGATATTCCATTTCTTGTTCTATCTTTTTTGCAATTTCTTTTGCAAGGAACAAGGTTTGACTGTCGTCTACCTGTTCGGGTTTAACCATTACCCTTACTTCTCTACCCGCTTGAATTGCGTAGCATTTTTCAACGCCCTTAAATCCTGAAGAAATCTCTTCTAGTTTTTGCAAACGTTTAATGTAGTTTGTAGTTGTTTCTCTTCTTGCTCCGGGGCGCGCACCGCTTATCGCGTCTGCCGCTTGAACCAAAACCGCTTCTATGGTTTTTGCTTCAACGTCTCCGTGGTGAGCAAGTATTGCGTTTACTACAACGTGATTTTCTCTATACTTTTTAGCAAGGTCTCCGCCTATTTGCATATGCGTGCCTTCAACCTCAAAGTCCACCGCTTTACCTAAATCGTGCAACAAACCCGCACGCTTTGCAAGCGCCGCGTCTACACCGAGTTCGGTAGCCATAACTCCCGCTAGGTGAGATACTTCTATAGAGTGCTTTAACACGTTTTGACCGTAGCTTGTTCTAAATTTAAGTCTTCCCAACAACTTAACCGTTTCGGGGTGTAAACCAAAAACGCCACATTCAAACGTTGCCGCTTCGCCCGCTTCTTTAATTTGTTGGTCAAGTTCTTTTTTAACCTTTTCTACCGTTTCTTCAATTCTTGCGGGGTGAATTCTGCCGTCTTGAATAAGTTTTTCAAGCGCAATTCTCGCCACTTCCCTTCTTACGGGGTCAAAGCCGGAAACGATTACCACTTCGGGAGTATCGTCTATAATAAGTTCTATGCCCGTTGCGTTTTCTAACGTCCTGATGTTTCTTCCTTCTCTGCCGATTATTCTTGCCTTCATATCGTCAGACGGCAAGGGAACTACGGAAACGGTTATTTCCGTCGCCTGTTCGGTAGAACATTTTTGAATTGCAAGACTTACTATTTCTTTTGCTCTTCTTTCGCCCTCTTCTTTGGCTTCTGCTTCTATGTTTTTAACCATACCCGCAGCATCTCTTTTAGCCTCGTCTTCTATGGCGAGAACAAGTTGATTCTTAGCCTCTTCTCTACTCATTTGAGCGATCTTTTCAAACTCTTTAATCATCTTATCGTGTTGTTCGGAGATGTCTGCAAGTTTTTTATCGTATTCGCTCTGTTTCTCTCTCAAAACGTTTTGTTGGCGATTAGTTTCTTCGTTTCTCTTTAACAACATTTCTTCTTTCTTGTCAAGAGTTTCTTCTTTTTGATTTAAGCGGTTTTCGGTTCTTTGAAGTTCCGAACGCTTTTCTTTCGCCTCTCTTTCAAAATCGTTTCTTAATTTAAGTTCCTGTTCTTTAGCCTCTAAAATTGCCTCTTTTTTAAGTGTTTTGCTCTCTTCTCTCGCTTCTTCGAGCATCTTTTCGGTGACCTTTTCTATGTCGCCTTGTTTTTTAATAAAAGATTTGTTTTTAAGAACCCAACCTATGAACACACCCAGCGCCGCACCTACTATCAATGCTATAATTGCAAACGCAACGGTTGTGCCTGTGTCTGCCAAGAACAGAAAGCCGTAATTTGTTGATTGCATTTCACTGCCTCCTGTTTTTTATTCTTATATAAAGCGCATAAAGCGCCGTATAACTACCTTATATTGTATACCCTTTGCACTAAAATGTCAAAGAATTTTTTTCTCAAAGGAAAAGCCGCTTATTTTATTTGGCTATTTGCCTTATAAGCTTCTAAAATTTTACCTTTTATTTCTTCCATTATTTCGGGATTAGCGTTTAAGTACTCTACACACTTTTCTCTGCCTTGCGCAATCTTCTCTCCGTTATAAGAGAACCAAGAACCGCTTTTTACTATAACGTCGTAAGAAACGCCTAGTTCTACCATACAGCTTGCGTTAGATATGCCCTTGCCGTAAATAATATCGAATTCAGCCGTCTTAAACGGGGGCGCAACCTTGTTTTTAACTATCTTTGCCTTGGTGTGATTGCCGTATGCCGCTCCGCCATCTTTAAGCGCATCGCCTTTTCTTACGTCTATTCTTACGCTAGCATAAAATTTAAGCGCCTTTCCGCCCGCCGTCACTTCGGGATTGCCGAACATTATGCCTACTTTTTCTCTAAGTTGATTTATAAATATTATACAGGTTTTAGATTTTGCCGTTATAGGCGTTAATTTACGAAGCGCTTGGCTCATAAGTCTTGCTTGCGCACCTACAACCGCATCTCCCATTTCACCTTCTATTTCCACTCTCGGAGTAAGTGCAGCAACAGAGTCCACTACTATTAAATCTACGGCTTTGCTGTTGACTAACGCTTCTACTATGTTTAATGCTTGTTCGCCCGTATCCGGTTGAGAAACGTATAACTCGTCTAAATTTACGCCTAAGTTTTTAGAATAAACGGGATCTAGCGCATGCTCTGCGTCTATAAACGCACAAACACCGCCGGATTTTTGCGTTTCCGCTATACAATGAAGCGCAACGGTTGTTTTACCGGAAGATTCCGGTCCGTATATTTCCACTATTCTTCCACGGGGAAGTCCGCCTATACCTATCGCTAAATCAAGCGCAAAGCAGCCGGTAGGCAATGCTTCTACTGTAGTATCGCCTGCATTTTGCCCCAAACGCATTATAGAGCCTTTTCCGTATTGCTTTTCAATTTGTACCATTACGCTGTCTAGCGCTTTTATTTTGTTTTCATCCATAGTTGTTTATCCTTTATATATTTTTTAAAGTTTTTATTATTAAAAACAGAGCGGTGTTTTTTGCCGTTTCGGTAATCTCTTCTCTGTTTCCTTTTAGTTCGTACTTATAAACGTGAATCCCTTTTTTTGTTCCTATCGCTATGTAATTTAATCCTACGGGCTTACTTGAATTATCGCTAAAAGGTCCCGCTATGCCAGTGGTGGCAACAGCCACGTCGCAATCGCCGGTCATAAGCAATCCTAAAGCCATTTGATAAGCAACCTTAGAACTCACGGCACCGTAATTATAAATGTCTTCTTTTCTCACGCCTAAGCGTTTTATCTTGCTGTCGTTGCTATATGCAACGATTCCTTCTCTAAAATAAGCGGACGCACCCGAATTAGAGATTATAGAAGCGGCAACTCTTCCGCCCGTAAAGGACTCCGCCACTGATATTTTTTTATCCCTTAACTTTAACACGTCGAAAACACGTTCGCTTAGCGTAGTGTCAAACTCCGCATAAACGTTATTACCTAAATTTTCTATCAAAAACCTTTTAACGTTTGAAACGGCGCTCCCTTCGCAATCAAAGGATAAATTAACCAAAGAATCTCCGTTTTCCGTTTTTATATCGCAAGAAAAAACTTTGCCCATCTTTTCTTCCGCTTGCGCTAATATTTTTTTAAGAGAATCGGTTTCCCCAAAATACTTAAAGCAAAACTTTTGTTTTTTTACGCCGTATTTAGTTTCCATATAAGGAATAACGTATCCGTCCGTCATCGCCTTTAACTCTTCGGCGTTTTGCGGAAGAACAACAAGCGTAAAGTCGTTCTCTTCTATCATAAATCCCTGAAATCCGCCGCGTACGTTAGGCACTAAAATGGCGTCTATCGGAATAACGGCATAGTCGTTAGGATATTCTTTTTGATTAGATTTAGAAACGGCTTGCAAAAACTTTAACGCATTGTCATTTTCAGAAAGCGCAGTGTCCATTTCGTCCGCAATAATTTCTTTTACGTTAAAACACGCTTCGGGGCTTACGGTCACAATAAGATTATCAACCGTGTTTCTCATATCGGCAAATTTTCTTTTAAACCCCAAATCATCTACCGGCGTTATTATCTCTACGGAATCAAAGTCTATTCCGCCGTCGTTAAACGCCTTAGAAATCTCTTTCAAATATTCTGCGTCCTCAGCCGTTTCCGAACGCTTAAAAGTGATAAGTGCGGTTTTCATTATTTATCGCTCTCGTTGCTATACAAAACCGCTCTGTTTTTTATCAAACATTCCGTTCCGGAAATAATGGTAAGCACCGTTGCAATCCCCAACGTGCAAAGCCCTATAACGTTCATAACGGAATACAATCCGTAATTTACAGATGCGCCCGCTAATAAAATTATTATAGCCACGTCTTGCACAAAAGTTTTAATCTTGCCCGCTTTATCCGCCGCCAAAACGGCACCTTTGCTTGCGGCAACCATTCTAAAACCGCTTATTATAAGTTCTCTTGCCAAAATAACGGCTACGGCAATTCCGCCGTACCAAGGCAATATCACGTCTCCGCTAAAAGGAACAAGCATTATGATAAGTGCGGTAGAAACCAAAACCTTATCCGCTATAGGGTCTAAAAACTTGCCTAAATCGGTAACGATATTATACTTTCTTGCAATATGCCCGTCTAAAAAATCCGTAAATGCGGCAAGTGCGAATATCGCTGCGGAAATAAGATAGTTATAAGGTATCGCCGTGACGTAAAACACCACCACGAACAAAGGTATCATTATCAATCTTAAAATAGTTAATTTGTTTGGCAAATTCATACTCTGTCTCCGTAAAGGTCGTATAGACACGCCTTTTTAATTTTTACGTTTACCGTTTCTCCGAATTCCACTTCTTCCGAAGAAAAGAAATAAATTTTTCCGTCCACGTTTGGAGCGTTAAAATACGCCCTTCCGTAATAAATCAATTCGTTTTCGTCAAACCCTTCGGCAAAAACTTTAACAGTTTTGCCTATTTGGCTTTTTCCCCACTCTTTTACAACCTTTTTTTGTGCAGAATACAGTTTTCTTACTCTTTTTTCTTTTATGGCGGCGGGGATTTGCCCGTCAAGATTATACGCCGCGGTTTCTTTTTCTCTGCTATACTTAAAAAATCCTGCGTTTACCAGTTTCGCTTTACTTATAAAGTCCAACAAAATATTAAAGTCTTCTTCCGTTTCCGTAGGAAAGCCCGTTATAAAAGTAGACCTTATCGCAATTTCAGGTATCTCTTTATTTAGCCTTTCTATAAGTTCTAAATTGCTTTTATAAGTGCCCTTTCTATTCATCAACTTCAAAACCCTGTCAGAAGCGTGTTGAAGCGGAACGTCTATATATTTTATTAATTTAGGATTGTTTTTTATCTCTTGTATAAGTTCTTCCGTAACGTTTTCGGGATAACAATATAAAAGCCTTATGCCTTTAATATTGTCTAAAAGAGACAGTTCTCTAATCAAGTCGCATAGACTAGTTTTCTCTTTTAAATCAACGCCGTATTTAGTTAAGTCTTGCGCAACTAAAATAAGTTCGTTAAGGCTTCCAAGTTTTTTTGCTTCTTCTATTAAATCCGCCATTTCAACAGAACGATATTTTCCGCGAATTTTGGGAATTAAACAATAAGTACAGTGGTTAGAACACCCGTCCGCAATTTTTAGATAGGCATATCCTTTTGTTGTAAGAACTCTATTTGTTCCACACTCGCCACGGGGCTGCCCGACAAGAACAACCCTTTCGCCTTGATAAATTTTATCTATCACGCCGTTTAGTTGGTCATAATCCGAAACGCCTAAAAAAGCATCTACTTCCGGCAATGCAGAAACAACGTCTTTTATAAATTTTTGCGGCAAGCAACCCGTAACGATAAGTTTTTCTAAACCTAAATTTTTTAGTTCCGCACCCCAAAGGATTTCTTCTATCGCTTCTTTTCTAGAACTCTCCAAAAAGGCGCACGTGTTGATTATCAGTATTTGCGCTTCTTCTGGATTTGCGGTAATAACGTGTTTTTCGGATAGTACGGCAAGCATTTTTTCCGTATCTACCCTGTTTTTATCGCACCCCAAAGATATTACGCCGACTTTTTTTCCTTTTACCATAACTGTTTTCTTATCAATCGGTCATAGGGCCGAACTTCTCTTCAAATTCTTCTCTCGTTATATAAACTTTTCTAGCCTTGCTGCCTTCGTTTCCGGATATATAGCCAAAACTTTCCATTTTATCTATAAGTCCCGCAGCCCTTATATACCCTATTTGGAAGCGCCTTTGCACTTGCGAAATAGAAATCGTTCCGCTGTTTATTGCAAGCGACAGTGCCTTTATTAAAAGTTCACTGTTTGCATCGCTCATATCTCCTTCTTCGGAATCCGAAACAGGTCCTGTTTCTTCGTGCTTTTCTTTTACGGCGTTTTCTAGATATTCGGCAAGCTCATCGTCGAAATACGCCTTATTATGCTCTTTTATATAAGTCACTACGTTGTTTACTTCTCTGGTACTTATATACGCACCCTGATATCTTTCGGTATCCGGCATATTTGCGTTTTTATAAAGCATATCACCGTTTCCTAAAAGTTTTTCAGCACCTTGTTCTCCTAAAATAGTAATAGAATCGTTAAAGTTCATAACCTTAAACGCAATACGAGAAGGAAGGTTTGCTTTAATAGTACCGGTTATTACGTCTACGGACGGGCGCTGTGTTGCAAGCACCAAGTGTATTCCCGCAGCCCTTGCCTTTTGCGCCAAAGCACAAATCCTTGCTTCTAAATCTTTTTTGCAAGATTGCATAAGGTCGGCAAGTTCGTCTATTATAATAACTATTCTGGGCATTTTTGCAACGGTGTCGCTTGCAACGTATTCGTTATAAGCATCTATATCTACAACCATTCCACCGCTTTCTTTAAACGTTTTGAAACGCCTTTCCATTTCCGCATAAGCCCACGTTAAAACGGCTATTACCTTTTTAGGTTCGTAAATTATTCCGTCTATCATAAGGTGCGGAATATGCTCGTAAACGCTAAATTCCACTTGTTTGGGGTCAACCAAAATTATCCTTAGTTCTTCCGGACTATATCTCATTATAAGGCTGGTAATCATAACGTTTAGGCAAACGCTTTTTCCCGAACCGGTTGCGCCCGCAACCAAATAGTGAGGTCCTTTTGCCAAATTATCGCATACGGCTTCTCCTACAAGATTTTTGCCAAGCGCAAACATCAAAGATCCCGCTTTGCTCTTTTTGCCGGAAAGCCCTTCTAACACTTCTTTTAATCCTACGGTGATTTTATGTTGGTTTGCAACTTCTATACCGAAAAGATTTTTGCCCGGAATGGGCGCTTCGATACGAATTCCGTCTCTTGCGGCAAGACGCATTTTTAAGTCGTCGTCGTAATTCAACACCTTTTTAACCGATATGCCGGCAGGCATACTTATTTCGTATCTGGTGATAGACGGACCTTGAACGTAAGTTTGCGGTTCTACGTTTATCTTAAACTCTTCAAGCGTTTGCTTAATTATCTCCATTCGCTCTTCGTGGTTTTCTTTCGGCAAATCCGCAGGAGGAGCATAATCTTCTAACAAATCGAAAGGCGGGCGGAAATATTCTCTGTTTATAGGCGGAACTTCCTTTACCTTTTTGGGCGGTTCTTCTTTTTGCTCCGGAAATTCTTCTGCGTTTTGCACGCCGAATCCCATTCTTCTAGTTCCGTTTCTGTCTATCTCCACCCTACTAGTAAATGCCGGTCCGTCCTGTTGCGGCGCTTCTTTTTCTTCGGTACTGCCGAAAATATCCCTGATTTTTCTCTCTCTGGTTATAGGAGAAACTCTCGGTTCTTCCGGTTTTTTAAGCTCTTCTTCGGGTTCTTTTTCTTGTTCGCTAAAACTAAATTCTTGTTTGTCTAAAACGGCTTCCGTTGTTTCTTCCGTTTTAGGTTCTTCTCCAAAAATATCCTTTGCACACTCTTCTTTTACTTCTCTGTTAAACACGACGGAAGATAAAGGCACTTCAGTAATTTCCGGCTGTTGTTCTATCGGTGAAACGCCGGAAGATTCCAAATCGTCAAACTCGGGAATATCTGCGTATTTTTCCCTAAAATTTTCTGCATGACCTATCGCCGTATCGGCGTTTTTGATACTTTCATCGTGCTCGTAAAAGGGAATTACCGATTCTTGGTCAACCGAAACAGCGGTTTTCTCTTCTTCTTTTTTTGCTATCGGAGAAGAAACAGCCGTAGAAGAAAACTTGTTTTCACTATAAGCGGGTTTAACTTCGTTTTGTGAAATCTTATTTTCGTACACGCTTCTCTCAATGTTTATCTTTGCGGGAGTTTTGATATAATTAAGTTTGCTTTGAATATCTTCTCCGTACTGAGCGGTATACGTTTTTCCGGTATTAGCAATAGAAAGCCCACCGTCCGCATACGTGATTTTTACGGGCGGAGTTTCGCTTTTTAAGTCCTTTTTTGTTTTTAACGCAAAATCGTTTGCGCTTGCAACGTATAATTTTTGGCGTTTTTGCCCTTCCGCTATAAACGCGGGCTTTTCCGCAACAACGGGTTCGGATACCGTCGCCTGTTCGGTTTTTGTTTCAACGGAAGGTTCTTCTTTTACGAAAGAAGAATTAAACTCCTGTTCTTCGGTTTTTCTTGTCCTTTTAGAGAAAAACTCTTTATACGCCAAATATCCTGCTCCGCAAAGTAAAATACTTAGTATCACGTAAGCACCGGCGTTGGTTAAAAGTGCGGTAAACACGTAGGCTAAAAGCCCTGTAATTACACCGCCACCCGAACAAGTTGCTATTCCGCCGTCCGCCAAAGTATAGCATGTGGATAAATATTCGCCGTAGGGCAACTCCGAATAATCGTGCATGGTAATTGCGTGAACCAAAAGCGCCAAAACCAAAACACACAAAAATATTATCGATTTTTTCTTTCTAGTTGTGTTTATCTTCTTGCCCGTAATAAGCAAAACGCCGTAAACTGCACCAAAAATTGTTAAAAGATATGCAAAATATCCAAAACACCCCAAAAAGAACTCGTTTATAAACTTTCCGGGGGCGGAAAACACCCCGTCTCTAGTTATTAAACACACCAAAACAAGGGCGGAAAACAATATCAATACCACCCCTAGCGTTTCAGCCGTAAATATAGACGATTCTTTTTTAGACTTGCCGTCCTTTCTGCCAACGTTCTTCAAAAAACGCACTCCTTTATCTTT
>CAYVPW010000029.1:0-16201 GCA_964453915.1 uncultured Christensenella sp.
TTATAATGGAGATTTTGGAGCGTGCAATTTTAGAAAAGGGTGAAGTTTTGCCGGGGGACGTTCTTAAAGTCGGTTCTTTTTTAAATAATCAGGTAGACGTAAAGTTTTTATACGAACTAGGTAAAGAAATATATAAACATTATAAAGATAAAGGCGTAAACAAGATTTTAACGGTAGAGGCTTCCGGTATTGCAATGGCGTGCCTTACGGCGTTGCATTTCGGTTGCAACGTTGTATTTGCCAAAAAGAGCAAATCTTCTAACGTTAGCGGCGGTGTTTATTCGGCGGAATGTTATTCTTACACGCATAATAAAACAAATACGCTAATCGTGCCGAAAGAATATCTTTCCGAAAAAGATAACGTTTTGATTATAGACGATTTTTTGGCGAACGGCGGAGCAATGAATGCTCTTGTAGAACTTGTAAACGCTGCGGGGGCAAAAGTTGTCGGGCTTTCTGCTTTTATAGAAAAAGGATTCCAAAAGGGCGGAGATAAATTGAGAGAGCAAGGATACGACGTGTTTTCCTTGGCTATTATAGAAGAGATGAGGGATGGCGAAATTGTTTTTCGCAAATAAGGAAAGTTATATTTAAAGAATGAAATAAACCCAAAACGGGGTTAGGAGGATTCATAATGAAAAAACTTTTCACACTTATCCTTACCGCTATTTTAGCGGTAGCGTGCTGCTTCGGCTTAACGGCTTGCGGCGATGACGAGGATGCTGTTGTAGCGTTAATTTGTTTGCACGGCGAAAATTCTTCGTATGATAAGAACTTTATCGATGCATTCAAGGCTGCATGCGATGCTAAGGGCTTGACGGAAGATCAATACTCTATCGTAACGAACATTCCCGAAGAAGGCGATGATTGCTACAATAAAGCAGTTGGTTTTGCTAGCGCAGGATACAAGGCTGTGTTTGCAGATTCTTTCGGTCACGAATCTAGTATGATTAACGCTGCTAAAGAATATCCTGAAGTTCAATTCTGCCACGCAACCGGTGCCAGCACCAGCAAGGCATTAGACAGCGATGCTTCGAACGATACTCCCGAAAACTTCCACAACGCATTTGCTTCTATTTATCAAGGAAGATATTTAGCAGGTGTTGCTGCAGGCTTAAAGTTAAAAGCAATGTATGGCAACGATATTACCGATGAAGAAGCAAAAATCGGCTACGTAGGTGCTTATCCTTATGCAGAAGTTATTTCCGGATACACCTCTTTCTATCTCGGTGTTAAGTCTATCGTTTCTAACGTGACTATGGAAGTTAAATATACCTATTCTTGGTATGACGAATTAAAGGAAAAGGCTTCTGCACTTGCTTTAATTTCTAATGGTGCTAAGTTGGTTTCCGGCCACGCAGACTCTATGGGTGTTCCTGCTGCATGTAAAGAAAGAGACGTTCCTAACGTATTCTACAACGGAACGACTACCGATTCAACTTTTGTAATTGCTTCTAAAATCAATTGGCAACCCTACTTTGAAATTATGATTGACGGTGCTTTGGGTAAAGGCGTAATTCCTAAAGATTACTGCGGAGATTTGTCTACTAATTCCGTTCAAATAACCGCTTTGGGTGTAGCTGCTGCTGAAGGAACTCAAGCAACGTTAGATGCCGTAAAGGCTCAACTTATAAACGGTACTTTGAACATATTCGATACCGCTAAGTTTACCGTAAAAAATGCAAAAGCAGATACGAGTACGTATTCTAAGGCAGCAAACATAACTATGGATGCTGAAGGAAGACTTACCGCATATCTTGCCGATGTAATTGATTTGGGCGACTATGCAGGAGAGACTAACGTTGTTGAAAACGGTATCTTTAAGGAATCTAATTTACGTTCAGCTCCTTACTTTGATATCGTTATAGACGGTATCACCATTGGCGCTGATGCTTAATTAAATAATAATAAACTGAACTTTAAGCGGAGTTTAAAACTCCGCTTTATAGTTTCAGCGATAAAAATCGTTGAAACCGATATAAACACGGAGGGGTAGAGAGTGGATCGTAATATTACGCTTGAACTCAAAAACGTAACCAAAAGATTTGGACAAACGGTTGCAAACAAAAACGTTAATTTAAAGATATATGATCACGAAGTTCTTGCAATTTTAGGCGAGAACGGTTCTGGTAAAACAACTTTAATGAATGTTATCGCCGGAATATACGCACCTGAAGAAGGAGAAATTTACATAAACGGTAAATTGGTAAGAATAAGTTCTCCGGAAGATGCGTTTAAATACGGAATAGGTATGATACACCAACATTTTAAGTTGGTAGACATTTTTTCCGCTGCGGAAAATATAGTGCTTGGCGTTAATGAGAAAAAACGATTTAGCCTTAAAGAAGTAAATTCCCGTGTCGGCGAGATTGCCGAAAAATACGGTTTTGAAATAGATCCTAAAAAGAAGATATATGATATGTCCGTTTCTGAAAAGCAAACGGTAGAAATTATAAAGGTTTTATATCGCGGAGCAGATATACTTATATTAGACGAGCCGACCGCAGTTTTAACACCGCAGGAAACAAAGAAACTTTTTGAAGTCTTGAAAAAAATGAGAGAAGACGGAAAGTCTATTATCATAATTACTCATAAATTAAACGAGGTTATGGAGATTTCCAATAGGGTTTCTATTTTAAGAAAGGGTGAATATATCACTACGGTAGAAACACAAGATACTAACGAAAAAGAACTTACCGAAATGATGGTAGGTAAAAAGATTGAGTTAGAAATAAAGAGAGAAAAAACGGATATCGATAAGCCTCTTTTGGAAATAAGAGATTTAAAGATTAAAAAGGACGACGGAAGCATTGCTATAGACGACGTGAACTTTTATATTCGCGGCGGAGAGATTTTGGGCGTTGCGGGAATTGCCGGTTGCGGACAAAAAGAACTGTGCGAAGCAATTGCCGGCTTAAGAAAGGTAGAAAAAGGCTTTATAATGCATAAGGGAGAAAGCATAATAGGGCTTCCCGCAAAAGAAATTATAAAAAAAGGCGTTTCTATGAGCTTTATTCCGGAAGACCGTTTAGGTATGGGGCTTGCGCCTAGCTTTTCCATTACGGATAATATGATGCTTAAAACTTATAACGAAAAGTACGTTGTTTCCGAAGAAGATAAAAAGGCAATAACGGGCGACGATAAGTTTAAGGTGTTTTTCAAAAATTTATGGAAAAAGATTAAAGTTGGTTGCAAGGTTATAAATGGTGCACTTTTTGTTGATAGAAAGTCTGCAAGAGAGAGTGCGGAAAAACTTATCGAAAAGTTAGATATCGTGACACCTTCTACGGAAACTCCCGTTAGAAAACTTTCGGGCGGAAACGTTCAAAAGGTTTTAGTTGGCAGAGAGATAGAAGCAGGGCCTAACGTTATTGTCACGGCATATCCCGTAAGGGGGCTTGACATAAACTCTTCTTACGTTATATACGACATACTTAACGAGCAAAAGAAAAAGGGCGTAGGTATTTTGTTTATCGGCGAAGATTTAGACGTTATGCTTGCTCTTTGCGATAAGATTATGGTGTTGTGCCACGGCAAAAATATGGGTATTGTTCACGCTGAAAAAACCACAAAAGAAGAGCTAGGGCTTATGATGACGGGCTCTCTTGATTTGAAAGAAGTAAAAGCGGATAAAGAGTACGGAATTGCAAAGGACAGCAATTTAACGGAAGACGAGTGGAACGTGCAAAAAGAAAAAGCGGAAGAAAGCAAGGAGGATAACGAATAATGGCAAAAACTTTTATCGGCGAAAAGTCAGTTCGAGAACCTTTGTTCCGTGTGGAGAAAAGAGACGGTTTGCCGTTTTGGAAAAAAAGCATTATATACGGTGGTGCTATAATTATAGCATTGTTGTTGGGAAGCTTAATTTGTACGGTTGCCGGAACTAAAGGAAATCCCGTAAAATTCTTTTCTTCTTTATTTAAGGGCGGATTTGGAAAAAGCAAGGATATTTGGGAAACAATTAGAGATACCGCTCTTCTTTTAAGCGTGTCTATGGCGCTTCTCCCCGCATTCAAAATGAAGTTTTGGAACTTGGGCGGAAACGGTCAAATCCTTATGGGCGGACTTGCTGCAAATATTTGTTTGTATTATTTGGGTGGAAGAATAAGTGAAGCGCTAGTTATAATCATATCGCTGTTAGCAAGTATGCTTTTCGGTGCTTTGTGGGCGGTAATCCCCGCAATCTTTAAGGCGTTTTTCAACGCTAACGAAAGTTTGTTTACTCTTATGATGAACTATATTGCAGTATGTATGGTGGGCTTATTTACTGCAATTTGGACAGGCGGAAGAGGAAGTTTTACGGATAATCAGCTACCGCAAGAGGGTAGATTGCCTGTAGTTGGCAATCAATTTGTTCTTGCTATTTTAGTTGGCGCGGCAATATTCTTGTTTATGTTTGTCTTTCTAAAATTTTCTAAGAGAGGATACGAAGTTTCTGTTGTCGGCGATAGCCCAAATACCGCAAAATATATAGGCATCAATGTAAAAAAGACAATAATAAAAACTTTGATTTTATCCGGTGCTATATGCGGTATTGTTGGGTTGATGCTAACTTCCGGAAGTTATGCAAATACCGCTATAGGTAAAAATACAGCAAAGAATATGGGCTTTACCGCCATAATGACTACTTGGCTAGGAAACGGTAATCCTTTAGCAATTTTAGGAACTTGTTTCTTTGTTTCGTGGATAAACAAATCTAAACAACAAATAAGTATGGATTTTGGTATAACGAGCGACAGTTTCACTAATTTAGTGACGGGCATTATATACTTCTTTATTATTGCTTGTTCGTTTATAGTTCAATATAAAGTTATTGCTCGCAAAAAGAAAAAGGAGAAAGACGTTATATGATATTGTTTATTACTCAATCAATAAGAAGTTCAATGGCGTTTTTATATGGTAGCCTTGGTGAAATCATTACGGAAAAATCGGGGCACTTAAATCTAGGTATTCCCGGCATAATGTGCGGTGGCGTAGCCGGTGGGTGTTTGGGCGTTTACTCTTATATGAGTATGCTTTCAAACCCGGCTAATCCAAACTACGTATTGCTTATTTTAATAGGGGTGCTCTGTGCCTTTATCGTTGCGGCTTTTTTGGGCGCTATTTATGCGTTTTTAACCGTTTCGCTAAAATGTAATCAAAACGTTACGGGATTAGCGTTAACAATCTTTGGTGGCGGCTTTACGGACGTTATTATGAAAAAATTTGAAACTGTAGAAATTCAACAGTTTTTCAGCACCGCAAGCACGTATATTACAAAGCCTTTGCCTTTCGCTAGTAGTTTAGGTTGGTTCGGAGAAGTATTCTTGTCTTACGGATTGTTGGTTTATTTAGCAATTGCGCTTGCTATTATTGCGGGGGTAGTGCTAAAAAGAACTAAAGTGGGATTAAGATTGAGAGCGGTAGGCGAAAATCCTGCGGCGGCAGATGCTGTGGGAATAAACGTTTCCGCTTATAAATACGGAGCAACTTTAATAGGTGCTGGTATTTCCGGTATAGGTGGTTTTTTCTACGTGATGGACGTTGTAAACGGTAAGTTTAATAACTATGCACCCATAGAAACCCTTGGTTGGCTTGCCGTAGCGTTGGTTATTTTTACTTTATGGAGACCAAACCTTTCTATTTTAGGTTCTATCTTGTTTGGAATGCTTTATACCGTGGCGAATTTCCTTTCTATACAAGAACCGATACCTAAAGCATTATTGGAGTTTGTGCCTTACGTGGCTACCGTTTTAGTTCTTATTATTATAAGTATCGTTGGGAATAAAAACGTTCAACCGCCGGCTTCTTTGGGATTGAATTATTTTAGAGAAGAGCGGTAGATAACGCTTAAACTATATTAAATATTAAAAAGCCGTTGCTTTTTTGCAACGGCTTTAACTTTATAAAAAATACCGCCGAAGTTAAAGGGCGGTATTACATTTATATACAAGTTATAGGGGTAAACCGCAAAATAAATTATCTGTAAACCCTTAGTTTATCCGAAACCAACTTTATTTCAAAAGGAATATTGTCGTAAAGTTCACCGTCTACGTTTACGGTGTAATCACCGTTCGGTTGAATTTTTACAAAGCCGGTTGTATCGTGAAAGGATTGTTTCAAAGATAAAACCTTGCCGTTTTTTAGTTTGAGAAAAGCGTTGATTATTTTTAGCCCGTTAATTTCGTCCACCGCTACAAAGTCTAACTTTCCGTCCGCAGGGTCTGCAATAGGGCAAATGGGTATTCCGCCGCCGTATCTGTGACCGTTTGCAACGCACGCAATAAACGAGTGATAGTTTTTGGTGCTTCCGTTCATATCTGCACTAAAATCTACGTAATTAAAGTTAAATAACGTTTTTATAAGACTCATAGTGTAGCCGAAACGGCTTTTTCTTTTAAGTTTTTCGTATCTTTTAAGCACGTCTACGTCTACGCCCATACCTATTATATTTAGTCCGCGAACGGTAGGCATTTGCATAAAGTCCGTAAATTTAGGCGTTCCGTTTAATATAACGTTAAGTGCATCGATAGGGTCTAGGGGAAGTTTGAGAGCCGAAGCAAAGTCGTTGCCTGTTCCCAAAGGAATAATGCCCAGTGCGGTTTTATCAAAGTCGGTAAAACCGTTAATTACTTCGTGTAAAGTGCCGTCTCCGCCGACAACGACAATATCCGTTGCGCCGCCGTCTATCAGTTTTGTGGTTAAAGAACTTGCCTGCCCTTTGCCTTCCGTGTAATGAAATGCAAAATCTGTTTTTGTTTCTGTAAGCCGTTCTTGAATTAACGGCAAAGCTTTTTTAATTTTTTTTCCGCTTTTTCCGCCCGCAATCGGGTTAATAATAAAATCAATCATTAGTACTTTCCTTTACGTATAACATAATATTACAACAAAATGGTGAAAATTTCAACTTTTTATGATACAATAAAACTATGAAAGACGTTTTAAATCGAAATTTAATTAATTTAGCCCAAAAATTAGATGCACCTCTGTATCTTGTAGGTGGATTTGTTAGAAATTATTTGGCGTACGGATACGTTTCTAAAGATATAGACGTTGCTTCTCCTATGTTAACCGAAACTTTATTAAAAAAATTGGACGCAAGCGGTTTTTCCGTGATAGCGGAATATAAGCGTACGGGCACGGTTGTTTTTACGGACGGGCAAGACAGGATAGAGTTTACTTCTTTTAGAACGGAAAGTTATTTAAGCGGCGGCACGCATACCCCGGAAAAGGTGATATTTACCGATGATATTTGTAAAGACGCAAAGAGAAGAGATTTTAAGTGCAACGCCGTTTATTACGATATTAAACGGGGAGAATTCGTTGATCCGCTGGGCGGAATTAAAGATATAAACGAAAGGGTGTTGTCTACTGCCCTTTCTCCAGAAGAAGTTTTTTGTCACGACGGTTTAAGGCTTATGCGGCTTGCAAGATTTTGCGGAGAACTTGGATTTGAAGCGGAAAAACAAACGCTTTGCGGTGCTAAACGTTATGCTAAAAACATAAAAGACATTGCAGCGGAGCGGGTGTGCGCTGAGTTAAAAATGATTTTATCCGCAGATAAGAAATATCCGTTTTCCGATACAACGGGGCATTATAAGGGGCTGAAAATACTATCTGAAACGGGCGTTTTAGATTTTATTATGCCGGAGCTTACCCAAGGCAGGGGAATGGAGCAAAGAAAAGATTTTCACGATTACGACGTTCTGGAACACTGTTTAAGGTGCGCTATGTATGCGGAAGAAAAAATAAGGTTGCCCGCACTATTACACGACGTTGGAAAACCTTACGCCTTAAAAAATACGGGCAGATTTTATTCTCACCCGAAAGACGGAATAAAAATTGCAAACGATATTTTAACTTGCTTAAAAGCGGACAAAGAAACGATAGAACGAACTTGTTTTTTAATCGGCGCACATATGCTAGACTTAAAAGTGGATATGAAAGAAAATAAGATAAAACGGTTTATCGTGGATAATTATAAATATTTTGATGATTTAATGTTGCTAAAAACGGCGGATTTTAGAGCGTGTAAGGACGAAAGCGGTCAACCGCCGACCGTAAAAAGATGGTTAAATATTAAAGATAGAATGGTGAAGGACGGCGTTCCGTTTTCTTTATTGGACTTGAAAATTTCCGCAAAAGAACTTATGAATATGGGATATAGCGGAAAAACATTAGGTGCGCAACTTAAAAAACTTTTTTATCTTGCAGTGGAAGACCCGTCTGTAAACGACAATTTAAGATTAAGAAAAATTTCCAAAAAAGAATAATTCTTGACACGGAAACCATATGGTAATATAATTGTCGATAAGGTAAAAAAGGGTTTTTAGAGATTCTTTTTAGGAGAATTTTATGAGTGAAGATTATAATGTTATACAAACGGAAAACGGCGTAATTGTAAATCCGAAAAGCGATAAACAAAGAAAAAAAGAGTATAGAAAAGAGAGAAAGAACAAACGAAACGGCAGAGTGGCGCGTTTTAGAAGGCTTAAAAATTTTATCTTTTTTATAACCGGATTTATTTCTGCATTCGTTTTGCTTTTCGGCGGTATAGCGATGGTAGTAAAGTTTATTCCGCTTAATACTTTCGTTCCGGACGAGGTTGTAAAAAGCGATACACTTGGCAGTAAATCAGTTTACGATGCCGTGTTATACATAACCGATTACGGTGTAGAAGACGTGCCGTTTTTATACGACTTGTTGGGCGGTGCACTAAGCAGTACCGGCATAGTTAATTTGAACGAAGAAAAATTTAAGGAATTAAAGTTTAACGAAACCTTCGGCTCCGGAGTTTTGGAATGTTTGCGTATATCAAAAGACCTTTTCGGCGACTTGGGTAATTTAGAATTGTTTAGCACCGTGCCCGTTCCGGAACGCGACGATCCGGAAAACCCCGCAACCACGGATTATAATCCGAAGTTGTTTTACGTGATAGAATCCGGTAGCATAGAAGGTGGAGATGCGGTTTATAAAAGGGCTTATAACGACGACGGAACAAGGGTGGAGGGCACCGAATTAAAACCGTTATATTACCCTGCGATAAACGAGCTGAACCTTTTGGACTTGTTAAACGTTTTTGGGGAAAGATTTCAGCTGTTAAAGGTAAAAGATATAGTAAGAGTTTTGGGCGGCGCACCGGAAGACGGCGATTTGGCGGAAATTATAGGCGATAAAAGAATAAAGGATATGAACGACTTTTCTTTGGAAGAGATAAAACTTTCTAAGATAATAGAATTGCCTACGGAAGAAAACGGATATGCAAACAAACGCTTATACGACTTGTTGTTAGATGCGACTAGTTTTGACCCCGCAACGGGCACTTATAACGATACCAAAATTTATTCGGATATGATTATAGGCGACTTGACGGGTGGAAATTTCAACATAGAAAACGTAAGATTAAACAAGGTTATACAGTCTGACCCCGCTTCGCCGAACGTGATTTTAGACGAGTTGCTCAGTGACGATAGCGTAAATATCGGCAACTTGGCTACGAAGATAAACGAACTGAGTTTAGAGGACGTTTACGGTCAAGAAGTGTTTACTACGGACGCTTCCAGTCCTAGCGTTTTAGATACTAACGCAAGATACAGCTATAACGAAGAAACTAAAACATATACGCTAGACAAGGTTAACGGCACGCATTACGTTTCAAACGAAGGTAAGGTTTGGGCGTTTATGTTTTATAACATTACTTCTTCCGATTCGGAAGGATACGCAACCGCATACGTTAAAAAGGAAATCACCTTTTCAGAACTTCAAAACGGCGTGGGAGACGTTTCGGACGCGGTTATGAACGCAACGATAAGGCAACTGTATTTAAGCGGGATATTAAACGCCAAGTACGACAATATTATGGCGCTTACTACGGCTCAAGTTATAGAAAGTCTTAACACTGCACTAGGCAGCATTTAAAAAGTTATATCAAATAATTGACAAAAAAAACAAACTTTGGTATTATAATTAAACTTGTAGTTTAAAACAAGAAATAAAAACCTTGCTTGGCAAAAAGCCAAGCCGAATAAGACCGGGAGGTAAATAATTATGACGAAGTACGAGATGCTTTACATTCTTGACACCGCTCTTTCCGATGAAGCGAAAGAAGCAATCATCAAGAAATTCGAGGACTTAGTTGTTGGAAACGGCGGCACGATAGAAAAAATCGACCGTTGGGGCGTAAAGAAATTATGCTATCCTATCGACTATAAGCCCGAAGGATTTTACGTTTTGATGACTTTTGAAGCGGAAAAGACCATGGTTGTCGAATTGAAACGTGTAGCAAGCATAACCGACGGCGTAATCAGAAGATTGATTACCAAGAGATAAGGAGAAAAAGATGAACAAAGTTATCCTTGTAGGGAATTTAACGAGAGATCCCGAACTTTCCGAAACGCCTAACGGCGTAGCCGTTTGCAGATTTTCTATAGCGGTATCCAGAGATTACGCTAACGCTAACGGAACTAGAGAAACCGATTTTTTCAATATCACGGTTTGGAGAGGAAGAGCGGAAAACTGCGGTAAATACTTAAAGAAAGGAAACAAGGTTGCAATAGTCGGCAGTTTACAAAATCGTTCTTACGAAGATAAGGACGGAATAAAGAGAAACGTAACGGACGTAATTGCAAACGAAGTGGAGTTCTTAACGCCGAAGAGCGCTCAATCCGAAGACGGATATTACAGTGAATCGGAACCTAAAAAAGAACGTCCGCAATTAGAAGCCATAGACGATAATCAACTTCCCTTTTAAAAAGGCGTCTAAGGTGCTTAAAAGAGATTAAGGAGTAATGAAAATGGAAGAAAATACTAACGTTGCCGAAGTTCAGGCTGCACCCGCTGCACCTGCAAAAGAAGGTAGAAAGTTTGTTAAAAGAATTCCCCGTAGAAAGGTTTGCGCTTTTTGTCAGGGCAAAGTAGATGTGATAGATTATAAGGATATAAACACCCTTAAAAAATATATCACCGAAGGTGGAAAGATTCTCCCCCGTCGTATGACCGGCGTTTGCGCAAAACATCAAAGAGTTTTGGCTAAAGCAATTAAGCGTGCAAGACTCGTTGACTTGTTGCCTTTCAAAGGTGAATAAGATTATTTTAAGTTAAAAATTTGTGCCGGGTAAATAGCTTGGCAATAAATATCCACTAGCCTAGCTGGTGGATATTTTTTTGTGTTAATTGTACAATAAATGGATAAAAAATAACATTTTATGGTAAAATTAACAATTTTTAGACAAAATAGTAAATAATTTGATAAAATATTTCAAAATCCGCGGCGCATTTGCTTTACAAAAAAGCAAAAAAGTAGTATGTTTATATTGTCGAAAGGGAAAGCCCCTGAGTAGACTCCGTAATTTATACAGTAAAAGTTTTTGTAAAAAACTTTTGTAAAGTGCTCATCATTTTCCCCCTTATCATATATTATTCAGAAAGCAATTAACCAAGTTAGTTGCTTTTTGAATTTTAAATCGGTTTTTATTTAGGTTATACCGTGCGCTTGAAAAAAAGCGAAAATAGTGGTATTATAATAAGCGAAGTAATTGCTAAAGAATAAGGTGTGTTATGACAAAGGGTGAAATAGCAAAAGGTTATTTTGAAACGGGTGTAAATTGCGCCCAAGCAGTTGTGCTTGCTTTTAAAAAAGAAATGGGAAAAACTGAAGAAGAAATAAAAAAGCTATCCATAGGGTTCGGTGGCGGACTTGCAAGGCAAAGACTTGTGTGCGGTGCGGTTTCCGGTATGACTATGGTTTTATCTTGTTTATTATCGGACGGAAACGATAAGTTGTATTGCTATTCGGTTTTGCAATCTGCTTGCGAAGAGATAAAAAAAGAGTTGGGTTCTTTAATTTGCGGCGAACTATTGTCCGGAAAAGTTGCGGTAAATACTAACCCTAAACCCGATGACAGAACGGAAGAGTATTATAAAAAACGCCCGTGTGGAGAGATTGTAAAATTAGTTGCGGACGCTACCGATAAATATTTAAAAGCGGAAAAGTAAATGAAAGTTGCCATAATTTTAAAATCGCCCGAATTTAACGAAGAAGTAAAAGAAGAATTCGTTATATATGCAGATGCGGGCTATAAACACCTTAATGCAGTGGGGAATAAAAAAATTCTTGCGGTAGTAGGAGATTTTGACAGTTTGCAAAAAAAACCCGAAAATCAAAAAACCGTGATATTGAACAGGGAAAAAAACTATACGGACGGGGAGTATGCCGTAAGATACGCCGTATCGGAAGGTGCGGACTGTATAGTTATATACGGTGCGTACGGTGGTAAACCGGAGCACGTTTTGGGCAATTTGGCACTTTTGGGCGTTGCGGATAAACTAGGCGTTAAGGCGGTTATAAAACACGGAAATTTTACGACCGAACTTATCGGCGGAAAAACTAATTTAACCGTAAAAAAGGGAGGAACGCTTTCTTTATTGCCGTTTGGCGGAGATTGTTTATTTTTAAACAGCAAGGGGCTTTATTATCCGCTTATCAACTTAAATCTTACGCCGTACGATACGCGCGGAATTTCAAACGTTGCGCAGGCGGAAGAAGTGGAGTTGGAAATTATAAAAGGCAAGGCACTTGCGATATACGAAAACAAATAAAAAGAAGATGAAAAAAGTTGCGGAAAAAATTCCGCAACTTTTAATTTTTTGTTTATAAACGGTTATTAGGAGCCTATTCTTTTTTGCATTTCGTTTAGAAAAGATTTAGAAGAAAAAACCAAAGCCCCCACTACCAACGTTATGGCTATATCTATAAACACAAAAGAGTTATAGCCTAAACTGTAAGCCCAAACGTTTCCGTCTCCCGCATAAACGGCGAATGCAAAAACGCCCGAAAGAACGTGAGATAAAAATCTTGCTATGCTTGCTATAATTCCGCCTGCTATAAAAGATATTTGCGGATAATTTTGCAGTTTTTTGTTTCCGTTAAACAGCCCTGTTAAGCCTATAGCGGCAAACGCAACGGGATAATCTAACAAAAATTGTGCGGGGTGGATAAGCCACGGGTCTTGTATCGCTTGTAAAATACCGTATACAAAGCAAACGAAAACGCCCTTTTTTGTTCCGTACAGATAAGAAAAAATCATAATCGGCAAAAGCGAAACCAGTGTTATAGAGCCGCCTTGCGGCATTTCAAACAATTTTATATAAGATAAACCGAAACTCATAGCAACGGTTATGCCGGCGGTCGCAAGGCAACGCGTATCTAGCGGTTTAGAATTTTTATCAAATATAAACGCAACGGCTATTAGAACAACGATTAAAAGCCCTGCCAAAATATAAAGCATAGGTTGGTTTACCGCTGCCGATTCGGAGTTATAGTAGCCGTCGTTAGAGATTTTTTGGTTGTAGTATATCGCCATAAGCACGCCTACCGCAACAAGAATAACTAGGTTTATTGTTCCTAAAATTCTAACCCATTTTTTTAGCACGGTGCCGTTATCGTTATTCTTTTTAGAGATTAAAAACAGCGCCGTTGCGGATATAACGATAGAAGCGGTTAAAACGCAAACGGGAATTAGCACGAATTTTAAAAGTGCGGTTCTGTCCAACCAATTTTCTTCCGCATAACTTACGCTGTATTTTTTTGCAATTTCCATAATAAGGCAGGTGAGCCCCAATGCTAAAAGAAAAGCAAACAACACTAAAAACAGTTTTTTTACCGTATTTTTTGCATTCTGTTTTTGTGTAAGGCAAACGATAAGAATAGCGATGATAAGCGCACTCGCAAATCCTATCGAAAGCCATTTTGCAATCGGCAAAAAAGCGTCGATTGCATAGCCCGATAAAAGATTATACATAAAACACTCCTTCTATTCGCTATAAAAGTAAAGGCTATGCTCCAAATATGGGCATAGCCGAATATAACTTCCTTATTGCATTTCCTTCAAGAATTATCTTGCGGATTCAATGGTGTAATCTCAGCCTTGCGGCACCCATAGCGAATATATAAAATTTTGATGACAACAGTCTAACATAATTTTATTGTTGCGTCAAGAGAATTTTTGTGATACAATAAAAAAACTTTACGGATAAGGAGAATACTATGTTTAAGTTTTTTGCATATCTTAATCGAATGAAATATATAAAACGTTGGTCGCTTATGCGTTCTATAAGAGAGGAAAATATTATGGAACACAGCCAACAAGTGGCGGTAATAGCGCATGCGCTTGCGCTTATCGGCAATAAGATTTTCGGCAAAGAAATAAACGTGGAAAAGGTGGTTCTTCTTGCGCAGTATCACGAAGTAGGCGAAGTAATCACGGGGGATTTGCCCACGCCCATAAAATACTTTAACCCGGAAATAAAAACCGCTTACAAAGATTTAGAAGAAAAAGCTTGTCGCAGAATTTTGGATATGCTCCCAGAAGAATTAAAAGGCGAATATAAGACCTACGTTTTACCGGATACGGAAACTTACGAGTATAAGTTGGTTAAGGCGGCGGATAAACTTTCTGCTTACTTAAAGTGCGTAGAAGAAGTAAAAGCGGGCAATTCGGAATTTAAAAAAGCAAAATCTACGATAGGCGGAGAGTTAAAGGGATTAAAATTAGAAGAAGTAAATTATTATATAAAAGAGTTTTGCCCTGCCTTTGAATTGTCTTTAGACGAGTTGGATTAGTTTTTGTGCAAATTGTACTAAAAAAGTTGTTTTTATTATTTAAATTGTATTTAACAAAAACGACCGAAGGTAGTAAAATATAAACGTAAATTAAGTGATTTATGTAGGAGGAAATATATGTCAAGTTTACAACTTAAAAACATTTACAAAGTTTATCCTTCCGGCGTTGTTGCAGTCACAGACTTCAACCTTGATATAGAGGATAAAGAGTTTATCGTTTTCGTAGGACCTTCCGGTTGCGGTAAGTCCACCACCCTTCGTATGATTGCAGGATTAGAAGAAATCTCTTCCGGTGAACTTTATATCGACGGTGTAATGGTAAACAACAAAGCGCCTAAAGATAGAGATATAGCAATGGTTTTCCAAAACTATGCGTTGTATCCTCATATGACGGTTTATGATAATATGGCGTTCGGCTTAAAACTAAGAAAGACCCCGAAGCCCGAAATAGACCGCAGAGTTAAAGAAGCCGCTCGTATTTTGGGTATTGAAATGTACTTATCCAGAAAGCCTAAGGCTTTATCAGGTGGTCAAAGACAACGTGTTGCGTTAGGACGTGCTATCGTTCGTGAACCTAAGGTATTCCTTTTGGACGAACCGCTTTCCAACTTGGACGCAAAGCTTCGTTCGCAAATGAGAACGGAAATAACCAAGCTTCACAACAGACTTGCAACCACGTTTATTTACGTAACGCACGACCAAGTTGAAGCAATGACTATGGGTACCAGAATCGTAGTTATGAAAGACGGATTTATGCAACAAGTAGATACGCCTATCAATCTTTACGATCACCCCGTAAATCAATTTGTTGCGGGCTTTATAGGAACTCCTCAAATGAACTTCTTCCCCGGTATTTTGGAAGGAGACGTTAACAAGGGTGTTTACGTAAACATTTTGGGCGATAAGGTTCTTTTGCCCAAGGAAAAGGTTGATTTAATAGTTAACTTAGACAAATACTTAAATACCGGCAAAGAAATTGTTTTCGGCTGCCGTCCCGAAGACTTGCACGACGAGCAAGCATGGGTAAATCAAGAAGGCGCACAAACCATTAACGTTAAAGTAGACGTTGTTGAAGCGTTGGGTTCCGAAACATTGCTTTACTGCAAAACCAAATCTATAATCAGTGCAGACGACAGTGTAAAGAGCATTGCGGAAGACGTTTCTAACCTTGTTGCAAAGGTAGACTCTCGTTCTATTACCAAAGCAGGGGACGAAATTAAGGTTGCTATAGACGTTATTCATACCCATATCTTTGATAAGAACACGGAAGTGACCATTCTTGCAAGAGACGAAAGCGAAAAGGCTTATATTGAAGAATTGCAAGCAAAGAAAGAAGAAGAGGAAGCGTTAAAGGCTGCACAAGCTGAACTTGCTGCCGAAGAAGAAGCAGAAAAACTTGCAGCAGAAGAAGCAAAGAAATCTGCTAAGTTGGAAAAGAAGAGAAAAAAACTTGCTGAAAAAGAAGAAGCGGATATAATCACCGAAGAAATCTTTGCAGAAGAAGCAGCGGAAGAAGTTGCAGAAGAAATAATTGAAGAAACTAAGGAAGATAACGAATAATTATTCTTCTTAACGGTTGTTAAACATTATATAATATATAAT
>CAYVPW010000030.1:0-15683 GCA_964453915.1 uncultured Christensenella sp.
ATACGCAACCCCACAATTTTTCGCGAGGGTGCGTACAGTTCCTTTCTGGCGGAGAGGAGAGGATTCGAACCTCCGATAGCTTTCACTATACACGCTTTCCAAGCGAGCACATTAGACCACTCTGACACCTCTCCGTGCCGTATGTGTTATTTTAATATATTTTGAAATTTTTTGCAACTTAATTTTGGTATAATAATCAAAATAATTTAGAAATTTTTTGAATGATTGATATTTACAAAAGAATAAATTCATAGTATAATGATGACGCTAGCAAATAAAAGCCTTTTTCGCAATTAAAGTTTGCGGCGGTTGTCGTTTTTATTTGCTTACATTGTGTAATAAATATTATAAAGAAGGAGAAGTTTTATAGAAAAATGGTTTGAAAGTCAATCTAAACTAGTTCAAATTTTACTTTTGCTTATTCCCGTTGTTAACTGGATAGTGGAAGTTTGCGTAAGATGGGACCATGCGTTGAAAAAAGGAAGCTTAGTAAAGTATGCTATTGCCATAGTGGTGACCGTACTAGGGTTTTTCATCGGTTGGTTAGATATGATATGGTGCTTGCTTTTTGACCATATGTTTTTGTGTGACTAATCTGTAAAAAAGATTTCCCCGTGTTAAAATCACGGGGATTTTTTTGCGTTTTTATATGTAAAACAGCAAAAAAACGACTATTTTAAGTGTATTTGCTGCAAAAACACCAAAACACAATATATTGTGGTTGTGCCAAAAAATATGTCAAAATGTTGTAAAAAAGTATTGACAAGGGTATATGCAGTGTGTTATAGTAATAGCACTTTCGAGAAAAATTAAAAAGATACGATACATGGAGGAAATAAAAATGTTTCAGGTAAAGAAGAGAGACGGTACGTTAGTAGATTTTGATATGTCTAAAATAACTACCGCGTTATCCAAAGCGTTTAATGCAAAGCAAGTAAATTACACGGCGGACATTCTTAATATGTTAACGCTTCGTGTGTCTGCGGACTTTGCAAAAAAGATAAAGGACAACGTTGTTTCCGTAGAAGACATTCAAGACAGTGCGGAAGTAGTTCTTATTCAAGCGGGCTACGTAGACGTTGCAAAGAGTTATATTCTTTATCGTAAGCAAAGGGAAAAAGTTCGTAATATAAACAACACTTTAGTTGACTACAAAAAAGTTGTAGACGACTACTTAAAGGTTGCAGATTGGCGTGTAAAAGAAAACTCTACCGTGACCTATTCCGTTGGCGGACTTATCCTTTCTAACAGCGGTGCGGTGACTGCAAACTATTGGCTTTCCGAAATTTACGACGAAGAAATAGGCGAAGCGCACAGAAATGCTGATATCCACATTCACGACCTTTCTATGCTTACCGGTTATTGCGCAGGTTGGTCTTTAAAGCAACTTATTAAAGAAGGCTTGGGCGGTGTTCCCGGGAAAATCACTTCTTCTCCCGCAGGGCATTTATCAACCCTTTGCAATCAAATGGTTAACTTTTTAGGTATTATGCAAAACGAATGGGCAGGCGCGCAAGCGTTCTCTTCTTTCGATACCTATCTTGCACCTTTCGTAAAGGTAGATAACCTTTCTTATAAAGAAGTTAAGCAATGTATTCAGTCTTTCATTTACGGCGTAAATACGCCCAGCAGATGGGGTACTCAAGCGCCCTTTACCAACATTACTTTGGACTGGGTTGTCCCTAACGACCTTGCTGAAATGAACGCAATAGTCGGCGGAAAAGAGTTAGACTTTAAATATAAAGATTGCGAAAAAGAAATGGCTATGGTAAACAAGGCGTTTATAGAAATAATGATAGAGGGAGACGCTAACGGCAGAGGCTTCCAATATCCTATTCCTACCTATTCTATAACCAGAGATTTCGACTGGTCCGAAACAGAAAACAACAAACTGTTGTTTGAGATGACCGCAAAATACGGCACGCCTTATTTCTCTAACTATATAAACAGCGATATGGAGCCTTCGGACGTTCGTTCTATGTGCTGCCGTTTAAGACTTGATTTGAGAGAATTGCGTAAGAAATCAGGCGGTTTCTTCGGTAGCGGTGAAAGCACCGGTTCTATAGGTGTTGTGACAATAAATATGCCCAGAATCGCTTACCTTTCTGCAAACGAAGAAGAGTTCTACGAAAGATTAAAACATATGATGGATATATCCGCTCGTTCCTTAAAGGTAAAGAGAGATACCGTAAGCAAATTGTTAGAAGCAGGACTTTATCCTTATACCAAGAGATATTTGGGAACATTTAACAACCACTTCTCCACGATAGGTCTTGTGGGGATGAACGAAGCGTGCTTAAACGCAAGATGGATTAAGAAGGATATGACTCATAAGGAAGCGCAAGCGTTTACCAAAGACGTTCTTAACTTTATGAGAAACAAACTTTCCGATTATCAAGAACTTTACGGCGACCTTTATAACTTGGAAGCTACTCCTGCGGAATCTACTTCTTTCCGTTTGGCAAAACACGATAAAAAGAGATATCCCGATATTATATGCGCATCTGATACGGACAGAACTCCTTACTACACCAACAGTTCTCACTTGCCCGTAGGATACACGGACGATATTTTCTCTGCATTGGATATTCAAGACGAGTTGCAAACCCTTTACACTTCGGGTACGGTGTTCCACGCATTCTTAGGACAAAAGCTTCCCGATTGGAAGGCGGCGGCAAACCTTGTTAGAAAGATTGCAGAAAATTATAAATTGCCTTATTACACTATGTCTCCCACGTATTCTGTATGTGCGGACCACGGATATATTGCCGGCGAAGTGTATAAATGCCCCGTTTGCGGTAAAACTACGGAAGTTTATAGCCGTATCACCGGATATTATCGTCCCGTTCAAAACTGGAACGACGGCAAGAGAGAAGAGTTTGCAATGAGAAAGGTTTACGATATAGAAAACTCTAAGTTCTCTGCAAAAACCGATATAGGCGCAGCATCTTGCAAATGCGAGAGCAAGGCTGAACTAGACGGATTAACGTTGTTTACAAGAAACGGTTGCCCCAACTGCAAAACCAGCAAAATGATGCTTGATAAGGCAGGAATAAAGTATTCCGTTATAAATGCGGAAGAAGACAAAGAAACAACGCTTAAATACGGAGTTAAAAAAGCACCCACGCTTTTAGTTCCAAACGGCAACGGCTTTGATTCTTACGACAATGCAAGCGAAATAAGAAAATATATAGAGAGTATTAACTAATATGTATGATATGATAGTTATCGGCGCAGGCGCAGCGGGAATGACCTCTGCGCTCTACGCTTTAAGAAACAGTAAAACCGTTTTGGTTTTAGAAAGCGAAAGTTTGGGCGGGCAAATAGCAACGTCTCCGAGACTTGAAAATTATCCTTCTATAAAAGAAATAAGCGGAGAAAAATTTGCCGATAATCTTTTTGAACAAATCACGTCTTTAGGTGCGGAAGTAGAAATTGAAAAGGTTATAGGTGTAGAAAAAAATGACGGTGCTTTTACCGTAAAAACAGAGTACAACGAATATCAAGGAAAAACCGTTGTGATTGCGGCGGGCGTTAAACATAAACATCTTAGAACTAAAAGCGACAGAGAAGATTTGGTTGGCAAGGGCGTATATTACTGCGCTATATGCGACGGGCCTTTTTATAAAGATAAAGAAGTGGCGGTAATAGGTGATGCAAACACGGCACTTCAATACAGTTTGCTTTTGTCTAGTTATTGCAAAAAGGTTTATATATACACGCTGTTCGATAAGTTTTTTGGGGATAAGGCGCTGATAAAAGCACTTAAAACAAAAGAAAATATAGAGTGGAGACCGCAAACCTCCGTGACCGATTTTATCGGCGAAAACGAGCTTACCGCAATAGAGTATAAAGATGCTGACGGCAACGTTAAAAGACACGAAATTACAGGCGTATTCGTTGCAATAGGGCAAGTTCCGGATAATAAAGCGTTTGAAAATTTAGTCGATTTAGACAATATGGGCTATATAATTTCGGACGAAACTTGTAAAACTAAAACGGAAGGTCTTTTTGTTGCGGGTGATTGCAGAACAAAAGCCGTAAGGCAGGTGGCAACCGCCATTGCAGACGGTGCTATCGCAGCAACTAACGCTTGTATCTATATAGAAAGTTTGGAAGGCTGATATTATAATAACGTTTTAGTATTTTGCGGTTTATTAAAAATCTTACGTTTTAACCGCAAGTTAAAAAAAACAAACAAAAGCACGCAGGGCTTTACTAAAAGTAAAATCTTGCGTGCTTTTTATCATTTAATGATTTAAATGTTATCGTAGAAAGGAAAAAGGCGATTACAAGTCGTATCCGCGCAGTGCGGCGTATTTAACGTATGGGGATATAACGGATAAATATTCTTTTGCGGTTGCGTCCTCAACGGCGGAAAGTCCGCCTGAAATACAAGAATCGGAAGCCTTAAACTTTTGCATAAAATATTTGTTTGCGCCTTTTAGCCATTCACCGATTTTTATTATATTTTCTTTGCCGTGATACTCTTTTATAAGAGTAGTTCTAAATTCGTAATGGGCTTTGCCTGATAAAAAGTATTCTACGGTTTTTTCTATTTTTTTAGTGTCGTATTTATCAAATCCGATAATAGCAGCATAATTATCTACGTCGTTTTTAATATCCATTGCAAAGTAATCGCACAGTCCGCTTTCGTTGAGAGTTTTTACCGTTTCGGGAGAAGTTCCGTTTGTATCTAATTTTACGCTATAACCGAGTTTTTTTATCTTTTCGCAAAATTCCGGCAAATCTTTTTGTAGAGTAGGTTCTCCGCCGGATATGCAAACACCTTCTAATATTCCTTTGCGTTTAGATAAATAAGATAGAATCTCTTCTTCCGATATTACGGGAAGATTTTTTATGCCTAACACAAGCGGAGAGTTATGGCAAAACCCGCATCTGAAATTGCAAGAACCGGTAAACACGGTTGCGCCTATTTTGCCATCGTAATCTACAAGCGATAACTTTTCTAATCCAAAAATTTCCATAATATCTCCTTAAAGTCGGTATAGCGGTTAATTAAATCGTATTTTTTACTTAAAAATATAACTTATTTTATTATACCCGCTATACTAAAAGTTGTCAAACGTAAGATTGTATGATAAAATATTTTAAGTAAAAGGAGAACAAAATGAAAGCGGTTATTCAAAGAGTTTTATCGGCAAATTTAAAAGTGGACGGGGAGTTGATTTCCGAAATAGAAAAAGGATACGTTATTTATCTTGGCGTTAAAAAGGGCGACACGAAAGAAAACGCAGATTATTTTATAAGGAAAATTCCGCCGCTCCGTATTTTTGAAGACGAAAACGGCAAAACAAACTTGTCTATAAAAGACGTTTGCGGTGAGATATTGCTTGTTTCTCAGTTCACCTTATATGCTAATACAGAACACGGCAACCGCCCTGATTTTTTAAGTGCGGAAGCACCCACCTTGGCAAACGAAATGTATCTTTACGTTGCGGAAGGCTTACGTAAGCAAGGGCTTACCGTTAAAACGGGCGTTTTTGGTGCGGATATGAAAATTTCGCAAGTAAACGACGGACCTTTTACCGTGGTTATGGAAAAATAACAAAAATTTTTTAGCCGCGGTTAAATGATTTTTATTTTTTTAAAAAAGGCATAATATAAAAAGGTTTTATTAAAAAGCGCTCGCCTTGATAAAAAGGCGGGCGCTAAAAATTTACTCTATAAAAAACAAATCGTTCGGCGTAATATCGTAAAGCTTGCACAGTTCGACAATTTGAAAATAATTTAATTCAAAAATGCCGTTTTCAAACCTACTGTATTGTTGCTGTGTCATTCCGAATTTCGCAGCGACTTCTTTTTGCGTTAAATGCTTATCTTTTCTCGCTTGCCTTAAATTGTTCCCGATAATTTCAGACAGTTTCATATCCAAAAAAATATCACAAACTGATGTAGTAACATTGACATACATCACAAAACGATGTATAATTTTGTAAAAAAATCGGAGGAAGGTTTTTTATGTATTGTAAAAAGTGTGGAAACGAGATTTTTGACGAGGCGGTAGTGTGCCCTCATTGCGGTTGTGCGGTAAACGGCACTCAAAACCCCGTTGTTGCCGAAAACGCAAAGGTTAGCGGTGCATGCATTGTTGGATTTATTCTTTCGTTGGTTAGCTTTTTTATTTCGTTTTATTGTATCATTCCCGTTTTGGGGTTAATTTTTTCTATTGTTGGTGTGGTTCAAGCAAGCAATAAAGGAAAAAAATGTAAAGGGTTAGGCGTTGCCGGAATAGTTCTTTCCGTTTTATCGCTAATTATTAACTTGATACTTTTGCTTGCGATAGGCAGCATTATAAATATGATTATAAATTTAGCATAAATTAAACTAAAAAAATATCCCGCAAGCAAAAAAGCAAGCGGGATTTTTTACGTTTTAGCCGTGTTTTTGATAGTGAAAAGCACGGTTATTTTATTTTTGAATTTTCCTTAAATTTTTCCAATGCGCGTGCAAGTTGGTCTGCGCAAGAGGTGTTTGCTCTGCACTGTATGCCTTTTAGCAAAGCAATTACTTCGTCTATATATTTTCCTTCTACCAATCTAGACACGGCTTGAAGGTTGCCGTTGCAACCGCCTATAAACTTTACGCCCGTAAGTTTTCCGTCTTCGGTCACGTCGAATAAAATTTGCCTTGAACAAGTGCCTTTTGTATTATAAGTGTACATATTTTGCTCCAATAATCAGTCAACTAGGTTTTCGTAAATAGTTCTGTAAACGCCGGTGGACTTTTCGTCCCATTTTTTATATATATCTTTGGCTATTTGGCGGTTAGGAACAACCAATTTTAATTCTAGAACGGGTTGAACGGGTTCTATTATTTTTAAATAAACGGTATACGTTCCGTCCTTATTCATAAAATAATCCGCAACACATTCTTGCTTTCTTCTGTATTTAGTGCGGTTGTTTTTAATGAAAAGCGAAATTTCTTCTCTTATAGAAGCGGGGATATTTATAAAAAAGTTTGCAAGACAAACTCTTCCGTCCGGCGTAATGGTATAAAGCGGATCGCCCGCAGTGCTTATGTTGCAAATCCAATTACAATCTAACAGTTGGTGGAGTATGGGTTGACAGTCCATATAAGCAATCCAGTTATTAGAAGAGCAGCACATATCCAAGATAGTGTTTTCGGATAGCGGAACTTCCATCTTGTCAAAGACGAACAATAATATTAACTTGTTTAAAGAAGAGTCGCCTTTAACTTGCATTTCATTTCCCCTTTTTATATTTTCAACTATAAGTTGTTTGAATATTATACCATAATTTTAAGAATTGTAAAGAAAAAAGGTAAATTTTTAGGAAATTGTCGTCAAAAAACTTTATAATAAGTAAAATAGTGTGGTATAATCGAACTGTAATAAGGTGGAGGTGCTCGTTTTGACTAAAAGGGAAGAATTAGAAAATTTTATTCTCCGTGCGGACGAACTGCTAAGCAGTAAATATATTATTGCAGACGTAAAGATAGTAAATATGTTAAAAGCCATTGCTTGTTCTGACACGCTTTTGGCACTATTCAAAAACTGTCTTGCCGATTTCGATTACGAAGAAGCAAAAAAGAAGTATTTAGTAAAAAATCCTTTATCCGACGATAAAGGGGAATATGTTTCGCCTACGTCGTCTAGAGAACTTTTAGCGTTTACGTTTACTTTGCTTATGGAAATAGATTCTAAAAACATATCTTTAAGTGCGTTTTTAGATAAATATTTTTACGAAGACGGAAGTGCTTACGGCGAATACACTGCGTTTTTAAATGCAATAATAAAGCCGTTCAGAGATGCCGTAAAAACCCTTATGACGGGTGTGTTAGACGGAAAACTTCAAGACCCCATAGAAGCGCTTTGCGAAGAAGAAGCAAAGAAAGAAGAAGAGAGAATAAAAGCGGAAGAAAAAGAAAAATTAGATAAAGAACTAAGCCAAAAAGCGTACGGTAAAAGCGTGAAAGAGATTAAAGAACTTTTGCTTTTAGACAAAAAAAAGATAAAGGAGAGCAACTTAAAATCTCTTGCAAAAATGGAACTTACGCTTGCCGTGGATATGATGGGCAATGTTATAGACAGCGGAGACAGAGATGCGATAGAATATGCGTATCTTACCTATAAATACGTGGCGAAAGCGCATAAGATAATGTTTTTTGGGCGTGCAAAAAAAATAAAAAAATTGTTAGTGGATATAGTAAATGAACTTTGAAGAAAAAACATTAAAAAAAGAGTATTTGTATAAGGGGAAAATCTTAAATTTAAGAAAGGACGAAATTTTGCTTCCGGACGGGAACGGCGCTATAAGAGAGATTGTAGAACATTCCGGCGGAAGTGCGATTTACTGTGAAAAAGACGGCAAAATTTTGCTTGTAAAGCAGTTTAGATATCCTTATAAAAAAGTTATTTGGGAAATACCGGCAGGCAAAATAAATGCGGGGGAAGATCCGTTAGAAACTGCCAAAAGAGAACTTGTTGAAGAGGGCGGTGTAAAAGCAAACAAGCTAACAAAACTTTTTGAAATTTACCCCTCTCCCGGATATACGGAAGAAATTATTCATTTATACCGTGCGGAAGAATTAGAAAAGGCGGAGATTCATTTAGATGAAGACGAGTTTTTATCGGGTGAATGGATAGATAAAAATACCGTTTTAAAAATGATAGAAAACGGCGAGATAAAAGATGGTAAAACGCTTATAGCGGTTTTATCTCAAAAATAAAGGGAATTTGATAGATTACATTAGGTAGGACAAGATTTTGAAAAGAACAGACGTAAGAAACGTTGCAATCATTGCGCACGTAGACCACGGCAAAACCACGTTGGTTAACGAATTATTGAAGCAAGGCGGAATATTCCGTGAAAATCAAGAAGTATCCGACAGAGTAATGGACTCCGGAGATTTAGAAAGGGAAAGAGGGATTACTATTCTTGCAAAAAACACTTCGGTGTTTTATAAAGGAACTAAGATAAATATAATAGACACGCCCGGTCACGCGGATTTCGGCGGAGAAGTAGAGCGTGTGCTTAAAATGGTAAACGGTGTTTTGGTTTTGGTAGACGCGTGCGAAGGACCTATGCCGCAAACCCGTTTCGTTATGCAAAAGGCGCTAGAACTTAACCATAAACTTATAATAGTGGTAAATAAAATCGACCGTTCCGATGCAAGGCTTTCCGAAGTGCAAGACGAAATTTTAGAACTTTTATTCGATTTAAATGCATCGGACGAGCAAATAGACAGCCCCATTATTTTTTGTTCGGGAAGAGCGGGAACCGCTACTACCGATTGCAATAAAAAGGGCACGGATTTAACTCCGCTATTCGAAGCAATGGTAAATTATTTCGAGCCGCAAGAAGTTGATTGCGAAGGACCTTTCCAAATGTTGGTGTCTTCTGTAGACTATAACGAATACGTTGGAAGAATAGGAATAGGCAGAATAGAACGTGGAAGCGTTAAGATAAACCAAGAAGTTGAAACTTGCAACTATAACGTGAAAGGGCACGAAACAAAGGGTAAACTAGTTAGCATTTATCAAATAGAAGGCTTAAACAGAGTTTCGGTAGAAGATGCAAAGGCGGGCGATATAGTTTGCGTAAGCGGATTAGAAAACTTGTCTATAGGCGACACGATTTGTGCTCCGGAACTTATTGAACCCGTGCCTTTTGTAAAAATTTCAGAACCTACCGTGGAAATGCTTTTTTCCGTAAACGATAGCCCGTTTGCCGGTAAAGAAGGCAAGTTTGTCACGACGAGGCATTTGCGTGACAGACTGTTTAAAGAAATGTTAAAAGACGTTTCTTTAAGGGTTGAAGAAACGGATTCTGCGGATTCTTATAGGGTTTGCGGAAGAGGCGAAATGCACCTTTCTATTTTAATTGAAACTATGCGCAGAGCAGGTTATGAATTTCAAGTGGGTGCACCTAAGGTTATGTATAGAGAAGAAAACGGCGTTAAGTTAGAGCCTATGGAAAGGCTTGTGGTTGACGTTCCGGAAGATAAAACGGGTACGGTTTTTTCTAGTATGGGAACTAGAAAGGGTGAACTTATACAAATGGAAAACGTCGGTAGCCGCATAAGGTTAGAATTTAAAGTGCCTGCTAGGGGACTTTTCGGATACAAAAGTCAATTTTTAACCGATACCAGAGGTGAAGGTGTGTTTAACACTATATTCTACGGATACGAAGAATATAAAGGCGATATAGAAAGAAGAAGCACTGGGTCTTTGGTTGCGTTTGAAACGGGCGAAGCCGTGACTTACGGTTTGTTTAACGCACAGGGAAGAGGGCAACTATTTATCGGCGCGGGAACGCAAGTGTACGAAGGAATGGTTGTTGGCGTATCTCCTAAAAACGAAGATATAAGCGTAAACGTGTGCAAGAAAAAGCACCTTACCAACACGCGTGCTTCCGGTTCTGACGACGCATTGAGGTTAGAAACTCCTAAAATTATGTCTTTAGAAGAAGCAATGGAGTTTATTAACGACGACGAAATGCTTGAAGTGACGCCTAAAAATATTCGTATAAGAAAAAAGACTTTGGATACGGAGTTGAGATTAAAGAGAAAATTCCGTGGTTTAGAGTAAATTGCGAAAAATATTTGTTAAAAGAAAAAGCGAGAGTCAACTCTCGCTTTAATCTTTTTTTAATGAGAAAAATTTTCTCTTTTAAATTTATTTGCAGCCGCAACCTAGATTTCCAAAAAAGTTTCCGCCGTTTTTGCAAACGCAGCATATTAAAAGCAATGCTACGGGTAAGCAATAGCAACTGTTAAACAAGCCGTTTAGGCAACCGCTTTTGCAAAGACAGATAATAAGGAGTATTATCAATATCCAAAGGCAACAGTTATTGCCGCCGAAATCGAAACCGTTCATATAAGTACCTCCAAGTTTTTCTACCTTCGCCTATGTAATGGTTTTTTGGCGAAGCGTTCTATTATCAATATAGTTTAATTTTGTTAAAAATGTGCATTTATGGCGGTTATTTAATTGCTTGCTACGCGTTTTTGTGCTAAAATTATAGTACTTTAAGCGTTTTTGGCGGGTATTTGTTTTAACCCGACCGATACAATGTTAAAAGAATTTTTTAGCAAAGACGGATATTCTGTACAGAAATTCGATTGGAGGCACAAAAATGAATAAAAGTTTTTTTTCGGCTAAGAACATAACCATTTTGGGCGTGTTGCTTGCACTTGTAATCGTTTTGCAAGTATTTGGCGGCGTGATAAACATAGGTCCTGTTCAACTTAATTTTACGCTTGTTCCTATCGTTTTGGGGGCGCTTGTATTAGGACCGTTTGCAGGCGGAATATTGGGGTTCGCTTGCGGAGTTGTGGTTGCCATTCAGGTGATAATGGGGCTTGTTCCTTTTTATACTTTGATTTGGACGGAAAGCCCTGTGATAGCACTGCTTACTTGCCTAATAAAAACAACGGTTGCCGGTTGGCTTGCGGGTGTTGTTTATAAAAAGTTGGCAAAGAAAAATCGTTATGCGGCTGTTTTTGTTGCGTCTGTAATAGTTCCCGTAGTTAACACAGCGTTATTTATATTAGGTTGTTTAGGAATGTGGAACGCCATTGCGATTAGTGCAGAAGGCGCTAACGTTTTCGGTTATATTTTAGTATCCTTAGTCACCTTTAACTTTTTTATAGAACTTGCCTTAAACTTGTTAGTTGCCCCTGCGCTTTATAGGATTATTAAAGCGGTAGGCGGGGTATCCGATAGTGAAGAGACGGACGGAGAAGACGTTTATTCGGAGCCGTTTATATTAAAAGAAGAAAACGAGCAAGATAATTTAGACGATATTAAAAAGGAATAAAAGATGCTTTTAACCATTGATATAGGAAATACGAATATAAAATACGGCGTATTCGACGAAAAAAAGTTGGTTGCGTCTTTTAGGGTTTCTTCTAGAATTTCCAGAACGGCGGACGAGTACGGTTCGGTTTTAGTAAACTTGCTAGATACTAAAAACATAAAGCCTGCCGATATAGACGGGATAATAGTTTCTTCCGTTATACCGCATTTAAATTACACGATTTGCCATATGAGCGAATACTTTTTCGGTATCACCCCGCTGTTGATAGGTCCCGGTGTTAAAACGGGGCTTAATGTTAAGGCGGACAACCCTAAAGAAGTAGGCGCGGATATTATTGTAAACAGCGTTTCGGCGTTCAAAAAGTACGGCGGACCTATCGTGGTGATAGATTTCGGCACGGCAACCACTTTTGATGTGATAAGCGATAAGTGCGAATTGATAGGTGTTGTAATTGCACCGGGGATAAAGACTTCTTTAGAAAGTCTTGCAAACAAAACGGCACAGTTGCCAATGGTAGAACTAGACGCACCAAAAACCGTGATAGGAAAAAACACAAAGCACTGTATGCAATCGGGAATAATTTTCGGTTTTGCCGGACTTGTGGATAACATAATTAAAAAGATTAAAGAAGAACTCGGCGTAGAAGACATTAAAGTTGTTGCTACGGGCGGTATTGGTGAAATGATTGCCAAGGAAGTAAAATCCATTTATAAGGTTGACAGAACGTTGACTCTAGACGGATTGAGAATTATATACGAATTAAACAGGTAAGGAGTGTTTATGAAAAAGGTCGGTGTTGCAATTTTAGGTCTCGGCGTTGTAGGCGGCGGAACATATAAAATTTTAGCGGACAACAAGCAGTATTTTAAGGAATCTCAAGGCTTAGATATTACGGTTGAAAGCGTTTTAGAAAGAAACGTAGAGCGTGCTAAATCTTTAGGAATTGATGAAAGCGTAGTTGCTTCCAGCATAGAAGAAGTGGTTTCTAACCCTGCAGTAGACATTGTAGTTGAAGTAATAGGCGGAATAGAACCCGCAAAAACTTTTGTTTTGAGAGCGCTAAAAAGCGGAAAAACTGTAGTCACTTCTAATAAAGAATTGTTTGCAAAACATTGGCCGGAATTAGAGGCGCAAGCAAAACTTACAAATGCAGGGCTTTTCTTTGAAGCGAGTTGCGTGGGCGGCGTTCCTATAATAAGAACTTTGCAAGAAGGTATGCAAGCCAACAAGATTTTATCTTTAAAAGGTATAATCAACGGCACTACTAACTATATTTTATCAAAAATGAGCAGTCAAGGTTCTAGTTACGAAGAAGCGTTAAAAGAAGCGCAACAGCTAGGCTATGCAGAATTTAACCCTACTGCGGACGTTGAAGGATTTGATGCTACTTATAAACTTTCTATCTTATCCAGTTTGGCGTTTAACACCAAGGTGGGTATAGAAAACGTACATAGAGAAGGCATTACCTCTATTACTAAAGAAGATATTTTCTACGGAAAAGAGATGGGGTATGCACTAAAACTTTTGGCGATAGGTAAAAATACTCCCAAAGGAATAGAAGTAAGGGTTCACCCAACGTACGTTTCTATGGATAACCCGATTGCAACCGTAAACGACTCTTTTAACGCCGTTCATTTGGTTGGAGATTACGTTGGCGAAATTATGCTTTACGGCAGGGGTGCAGGCGCGTTGCCTACGGGTTCCGCTATCGTATCCGATATAATTTTTGCCGCAAAACATACGCATTATTATTACGCTTATTTTGATAACACTGCAGAAGGAAATAAGCGCACTAAATTTGTTTCGGACTTTACCTCTAAGTACTTTATAAGATTAACGGTAGAAGATTCCGCAGGTGTATTAAGCAAAATTTCAGGTACTTTCGGAAAGTATAATTTAAGTATAAAAGAAGTTAAACAATATGCCGGAGTAAGTGGCAAGGTGCCCGTGGTTATCGTAACGCACGAAACAAACGAAAGCGTTGTTAATAAAGCTTTAGATAAGATTAAGGCGCTTGATTGCGTTTGCTCGGTAGACAGTTTGATTAGATTAGAAGACTAAACAGATAAATAAAAACTCCCCGCTAAAATTAGCGGGGAGTTTTTTGCTTATTTATTATTATGCCTTTTTATCAAAACAATCGCAACGGTGAGTGCCTACGTATCCCGTATCCTTACACTTTTCGCAAACGTATCTCGGGGATAAGTCTCTCATAGTTAAAGAAATGCCGTTAAGTAGGCTTTCCGCTTTGTTATTTAAGTTTTGTTTTTCTTTTTCAAGTTTATCTAAAAGGTCTTTATTGCCGTCCATTTCGGCAAAAGCAAGGTCTCTTTCTAAAGAATTAAGTCTTCCGTAAACGTCCGCAAATTTCGGAACGTTCATTGCTTTTTCTACGTTCTTTTGTGCGCGGGAAACAGCAAGATTTCTACGTTTTTCGTATTCTAAGTTATACGCTTCTTGAGAGTTTGCGTTGTTTTGTACACCGCTATCCGACACGTCGCTTTCAGAAAATACGCCGTTTCTTTTCCAGTTAGATAAAATTCCGTTCATATAGGGGATAGGAGAACTTTTACCCGATGCGAATTCCGCCGCTTTTAGAATCATCTCGTCGGAGAAATTCCAGTTTTTCCAAGTGGCAAGGTTGTTTCTGTCCCATTCGTTGGGGCGCCTTGTAATGCCGGCGGTTATTAAAACCTTTTTAATAAATTCATCGGCTTTAGCGGTGCTTTCGAAATAGTCTGAAACGGAAGTAATATCCACACAGCCCCTTTGATAAAGTTTTTCTACAAGTTCGTCCATAAAGGCAAGTTTATTGTTGCCGCTTTTAAAACAAAATGCGGCGATAAACAGCAAAGCGTCGTCCGTAAATCCGTATGACAACCATTTTTTAGTATACGTATCTACAACCGTGTCTATCACGTCAACATATACGGATAGCGCGCGGTTAATGCGTATTGCAAGGTCGTATACGTGTTGTTTTTTGTCCATATATTCGGTAATTTCGCTTTTGGAGAAACTTTTCATAGAATAAAGTTCCATTAAAAATTCGTCTAACTTTTCAAAACTTCCTTTTTTAATTTTTGAAGCGGCAAAAACAATGCTTTCCGTTTCAAAATTAAGTTCTTTGGTCCATTTGTTAAGATACTTTAAGTCTTCAATATCCGGTTGGCGCTTAGAAGAGAGAGCTTTTAATATTTTGGTTATTTCTCCCGTATGTAAAATGTATGTCGATAATTCTCTTTCTACTTTTTCGGGGGTGTTTATTTCTCTTTTTCCAAAATCTTTAGCAACGGTTGATATGTATTTATAACCTATTTGTTCGCCTTTTAAATCTACGCAGTATTTAACTATCATAAGCATTGCGTCGGGTTTTATAGAAAAGGTTTCCATAATATTGAAATATTCCGAAAATTCGTTTGTAGAAATCATTCTTGCGGATATAATCGATTGAAGCGCCTTTGAAAACTCCGTATATTTTTCCGTCTTGAATTTTCTTGGCTTTCCCGTGTAGGCGCTTTTTACGGGCAAATAGCATACGTTAAACGGTTCTTGAGATAAAACGGAAACTAACCCGAATTCTTCCCAATACTTAAAGCAGTCTTTAACTTCCGCTTCGTCCATCATAACAGCTTTAGAAAAATCCGAAATAGACTTTGCTTCTTCGCCGTTTTTGCAAAGAAAAAGCCCGTAAAGATATACCTTTACGGCGTTTCCGGAAGAAACGGGCACGTATTCGCTAATAAAAATATTTTCAACGTCCGTAAAAGCGTTGAGAGAATATTCTTTGGAATAAGAAAAACTCATAACTCTCCTTATCAAAAAGCATTTATCGAAAAATACTTGCAATGCCGGCTTACGTGTATTATAATATATAAATAT
>CAYVPW010000031.1:0-13615 GCA_964453915.1 uncultured Christensenella sp.
GAAAAAAACGATGCTATAAGAGAGATTATTATGGGAGCGGTAAGTTTTTTTGTTTTTGCGCCCGCAAAATAAACCGCGGCTATATAAAAAACGGTTTCGCTACTTCCGTATATCACAGAGGCACAACGGCTTAAATAACTGTCTACACCGTAGGTTGTAAATATTTCCGATAACAAAGCCAAAGAACCGCTTCCGGAAAATGGCTTTATCAAAACTAGTTTTGTTAATTCCGTAGGTATGCCCAAAAGGTTAAAAACGGGCGATAATATTTTGGTAAAAAATGCGGATAGTCCGCTTGCTTCAAAAAGTTCGGTCACAACGAATATGCTTACAAGGTAAGGAAAAATGCTTACGGCAAAAGGTATTGCGGATTTTGCGCCGTGTGTAAATGCATCGTAAGGCTTGACCTTTTTTATTAAAGAATAAATTAAAATTATTATAAAAAATACGGGAATAAAATAAGCCATTAAGTTTTTTCTCCTAAATATTTAGGCTTTTTTATGAATATTTTTACCAGTAAAATTCCTATCACCGTAGATAAAAGAGTTGCTAAAACTGTTGGTAAAATTATATCAGACGGCGATGCGGAATTTAAAGAAGTTCTAAGCGCCAAAACGGAAGAAGGAATAAGTTGAACGCTTGTGGCGTTTATAACGAAAAACATTGCTACGGCGTATTCGGTGTTTTTGTGTTTTTCTAATTCTTTAATAGATTTTATCCCCATAGGCGTTGTTGCTCCGCTCATTCCCAAAAGATTTGCAGAAATATTTAAGGATATATATTCGTTTGCCGTTTCCGGTAATTGACCGAATAAAAGTCTGTTTGCAGGCTTTAATAGTTTGCTTAATTTGGTAGATAAACCGGATTTTTCAAGAAGTTCAAACATCGCCATCCAAACGGCGTATATAACTACTAGTTTTGCCGTTAAAGAAAAAGCCTTTTCTCCGCCGGACAACATACTTTGCAAAAGGCTTTCCGGAGAAGAAAAAGTAAGAATTATAAACGAAGATAAAACTATTACGGCAAAAATTACGTTCATAAGTAAAATTTATGTGCAAAACTCCTTGAATATACCGCCGAAAAGTGTTAAAATTATATACTGAAAAGTTTTAAGGAAGGAAATGCGTTTTGAAAGAGAAATTTTATATTACTACGGCTATTGCGTATACTTCGGGCAAACCCCATATCGGCAATACTTACGAGGCTATTTTGGCGGATTCTATCGCCAGATTTAAAAGAAGACAGGGGTACGACGTGTTTTTTCAAACCGGAACGGACGAACACGGGCAAAAGATAGAAGAAAAGGCAAAGGCGCTTAATAAAAGCCCCAAAGAATTTGTTGACGGCGTTGCGGACGAAATAAAAAGATTATGGGATTTGGTAGGCGTGTCTTACGACCATTTTATTAGAACGACGGACGATTATCACGAAAAGCAAGTTCAAAAAATATTTAAAAAACTTTACGAACAGGGCGATATTTATAAAGGCTCTTACGAAGGGTGGTATTGTACTCCTTGCGAATCTTTTTGGACGGAAAGTCAGTTGGTAGACGGCAAATGCCCCGACTGCGGAAGAGAAGTAAAAAAAACAAAGGAAGAAGCGTACTTTTTCAGAATGAGCAAGTATGCCGACAGATTGCTTAAATATTACGAAGAAAATCCGGATTTTATTTTACCCGTTTCCAGAAAGAACGAAATGGTTAATAACTTTTTAAAACCGGGGCTTCAAGATTTGTGCGTTTCTAGAAGTTCGTTTAAGTGGGGGATCTCCGTTGATTTTGACGATAAGCACGTTGTTTACGTTTGGCTTGACGCACTTACAAACTACGTGACCGGTATAGGGTACGATGCGGACGGCAATCATTCTGAAAGCTATAAAAAATACTGGCCTGCGGACGTTCACGTGATAGGAAAAGATATAATAAGGTTTCACACCATTTATTGGCCCATATTTTTAATGGCTATGGGAGAAGAACTTCCTAAACAAGTATACGGTCACGGTTGGCTTTTGCAAGACGGCGGTAAAATGAGTAAGTCGAAAGGCAACGTTATTTATGCGGACGACTTGGTAAATTACTTCGGAAAAGATGCAGTTAGATACTACGTTTTAACCGCTATGCCGCAAGATAACGACGGGCTTATTTCTTGGAATTCCGTTATAGACGTTATAAACAGTGATTTGGCAAACGTATTCGGCAATTTAGTGAGCAGAACTATTGCCATGTCTAACAAATATTTCGGCGGCGTAGTAGAAAATAAAAACGTTTGCGACGCTATTGACGAAGACTTGAAAAACGTAGTTAAAAACGCTTACGGAAAAGTTTGCGCAAAAATGAACGAATATAAAATTTCAGATGCTATATCGGAAATTTTTGCGATATTCAGAAGAGCAAATAAATATATAGACGAAACTACTCCGTGGATTTTAGCAAAGGACGAAAGCAAAAAGGACAGGCTTGCAACGGTTATGTATAATTTATCCGAAAGTATTATGGTGGGCGTATCTTTGCTTGCTCCGTTTATGCCAGATACTTGCCAAAAAGTTGCGGATATGATGGGGCAATCTTTAAGAGAATTTACCGATTTAGAAGAGTTTGCAATAGGCAAAGAAACGCACGTAACGGAAAATCCCGAAATACTTTTTGCAAGATTAGACACTGAAAAAACAATGGAAAAAGTAAACGCAATGATAGAAGAAAGAAAAGAAAAAGAAGAAGAAAAAACGGATAAAAAAGAGCAAATAAGTATAGACGATTTTGCAAAAATAGAACTAAAAATAGCAAAGGTTTTGGCTTGCGAAAAGGTTGAAAAAAGCAAAAAACTGCTAAAATTAACCGTTAAGGTTGGCGAAGAGCAAAGAACGGTTGTAAGCGGAATAGCGCTTGCTTATTCCCCCGAAGAAATGGTGGGTAAAAAACTTGCAATGATTACCAACTTAAAGCCTGTAAAACTTTGCGGAATTACAAGTGAAGGAATGATAATTTGTGCGGAAGATAAAGAAGGAAACCTTGCCTTTTTAACTCCCGAAAAAGATATAGAAGAAGGAAGTCAGATTTTTTAATGTTTATTGATATTCACTGTCATATAGACGACGAAAAGTTTGAGGATTCTAAAAGCGTTGTAAACGCTTATATAAAAGACGGGGTAGACACCGTTATAAACGCAGGCGCAAATATCGCTTCTTCCGTATCGTCGTTTAATCTTTCTAAAGAGTATGAAAGCGTGTTTTTTTCGGCGGGAATTCACCCTTCTGATATAGAAGAGTTAAACGAAGACAATTTAGAAAAATTAAAGGAACTTGCGCAAAATAAAAAGTGCGTTGCTATAGGCGAAATAGGGTTAGATTATCACTTTTTGCCTTTCGATAAAGAAAAGCAAAAGCAAGGGTTTGTAAGGCAAATAAACCTTGCCAAAGAGTTGGATTTGCCAATAGTCGTACATAGCAGAGACGCTGCAAAAGATACCCTTGATATTATAAAAGCAAATCCGTTAAGCCGTGGCGGGGTTATGCACTGTTTTTCTGGTAGCAAAGAATCTGCGAGAGAATACGTGAATTTCGGTTTTTATATTTCGTTCGGAGGAACGCTTACTTTTAAAAACGCAAGTAATTTAAGGGAAGTTGCGCTTTCTTTGCCGCTAGACAGAATATTAACGGAAACGGATAGCCCTTACTTAGCGCCAACGCCTTTAAGAGGTAGTGTAAATCAACCGAAAAACGTTAGTTTAGTCACGGCGTTTTTAGGGGAATTGCTAGGTTTGAGCGTAGAGGAAACTGCAAGGATTGTAAAAGAAAACGCCGAAAGGTTGTTTTATAAACTAAAAAGAAATTGAACGCCAAAATAAAGTCGGAAACTTTCCGACTTTATTTTGAAAAAAACTAATCATTGGTAAAAAATGATTTTCGTAAAGATTTTCTCTTTACGATATTAGTTTGAGATAAATAATTAAAGTTATTCGTAATTAGAACAGGAAAATAATGGAAGGCGAATTAAAAAGAATTTTACAAAAACACGGATTTTCTTTTAAGAAGGCGTTCGGTCAAAATTTTTTAACCGACGAAAATTTATTAGAAGATATAGTTATAAGTTCTGGCGTTAGTGCAAAAGATACGGTTTTAGAAATAGGCTGCGGAGCGGGTGCTCTTACTAAAACCTTGGCAAAACACGCAAAACGTGTCGTTGGGTATGAAATAGACGAAAAGTTAAAGCCCATTTTAAAAGAAGTTTTAGAAGGAAACGATAACGTAGAGATAGTTTTTAAGGATGTTTTAAAGCAAGATATTAAAGAACTAGAAAAAAGCCTAGGAAAAGACTATGTGCTTGTTGCAAACCTTCCTTATTATATAACTACGCCTATAATAATGCATTTTTTAGAAAAGGCAAAACACGTGCGTGCCTTGGTGGTTATGGTTCAAGAAGAAGTTGCAAAAAGGCTGTGTGCAAATCCCTCTTCTTCCGATTACGGCGCAATAACCGTTAGCGTTAATTTTTGCGGAAGTGCAAGTATCATAAAAAACGTAAACAGAGAAATGTTTACTCCTGCGCCGAACGTGGATTCTGCGGTTGTAAAAATAGATATAGACAGAGATAAATATAGCCAAGAAGATTACGTTTCTTTTAGAGAAGCGGTAAAATGCGGGTTTGGAAACCGCAGGAAAATGCTTGTAAACAACGTTATGAATTGTTATAAACTTAATCGTGCGGAAGCGGAAAAAGTTTTAACCGATTGCCAAATAAGTTTAACGGCTAGGGGAGAAACACTTTCCGTTGAAGATTACTTAAAATTGTATAAAAGGCTAAAATTAACGGTATGAAAAAGAAATTGATAGTTGCTTCCGGCAACAAAGGAAAACTCAGAGAAATAAAAGATATGCTTTTAGATTACGAAGTAATATCTTGTGCAGAAGCAGGATTTACCGGCGATATAGAGGAAACGGGAAGCACATTTTACGAAAATGCGCTTATAAAAGCCAAAACGGTTGCGGAAGCGTTGGGATTGCCTGCGCTTGCGGACGATAGCGGTATTTGTGTAGATGCGTTGGGCGGCGCACCTGGGATTTATAGTGCAAGATATGCGGGGGACGGAGTGGACGAACATAACAACAGTTTGTTGCTAGCTAATCTGCAAGGCAAAAAAGATAGAAGTGCAAAGTTCGTTTGCTGTATGGTTTATTACGACCCCGTTAGCAAAAAAATTTTTACCGCAACGGGAGAGACTAAAGGGTATATTCTAGAAGAACCTTGCGGACAAAACGGCTTTGGATACGACCCTATATTTTTTAGTTTAGATATAAACAAATGCCTAGGCGTTGCAGATAAAGAAGAAAAAAATTCTATAAGTCATAGAGCAAGGGCTTTAAAAAAGATAAAGGAACTTTTATAAGTTGAAAACTTTTATTGTTATTTCCGACAGTCACGGAAATTTGTCTGCCATAGAACGCCTTTACGGAATAATGCAAGAGAGTGATTACGTTGTGCATTTGGGTGATTATTGCAGCGATATGAGAGAATATTCTGAACCGTTATGCGAAAAATTGTATTGTGTAAAGGGTAATTGCGACGGTGGCGGAGAAGACTTTTTGTTGCAAGTAGACGGTAAAAAAATTTTACTTACGCACGGGGACAGGTACGGTGTAAAATCAGGACTTTATAAATTGCTTTTAAGAGCGAAAGAAGTGCAAGCGGACGCAGTGCTTTACGGGCACACTCACATTGCCGAGATAACGGAAATAGAAGGAATTACCTTTATAAATCCGGGGAGTTTATCTGCTTACGGAAACGCCTGTTATTGCTATATGGTGCTGGTAAACGGTAAATTTGTTGCAAAAACGGTTGAATTACAATAAATAAAAACCGTCGAATAAAAATTTGTTCGGTGGTTTTTTTATGGAATAAACAAAGGGAAACGTAATAATTTAAAAGATAAAAACCCACCAAACGGTGGGTTTTGCTTTTTTATCGAAAGACTTTAATTACGCTCTTTCAACCTTGCCGCTCTTTAAGCATCTTGCACAAACGTACTCTTTTTTTACGGTGCCGTTGGGTTGCTTAACGCTTACCTTTTGAAGATTTGCCTCAAAAGAGATGGGGCATTTACGGTTGGAGTGGCTTACCATATTACCGGAAAGTTTACCTTTTCCGCAAACACTGCATACTTTACTCATATATACGTCCTCCTAATGGATAATATCTAATTTTAACAAGAAATACTCTAACATATATTTTAATAAAAAGCAACAAAAAAACGCTAAATTTTTCAAAAAAATGATAGTTTAACCTTATCGGTTCAAAAAAAAATAATAATTTATCTTAAAGGGTTGCAAACTGCGGCTAAATATTGTAAAATAGTTGTGAAATCAGTGAGGTATGTATGGCTGTAAGGACTAACAACATATACGGTAAAATTACCATTTCAAATAAAACCATAGCGCGCTTCGTTTCTCACGTTGCGATAGACAGCTACGGTATTGTTGACTTTGTCCCAAGAAATATTTTCGACGCGGCTGTTAGCTTTTTACAATTCGGTTCGGACGTGAGAGGGGTAAAAGTTCACTCTAACGAGGACCGCATTTGTATAGACGTTTCCGTTGTGGTTAAGTATGGCGTTTCTATTAAAGCGGTTATAGAATCTTTAAACGAAACGATAAAGTATAAGGCGGAAAGATTTACGGGTATGTTAGTTGACACCGTAAACGTTAAAGTAATGGGTGTACAACGCTGATAAATAAGTTTTTTTCTCTTAGGTGGAGTTATATAATATGCAAAAAACGATAAACGGAGTAATGTTTAAGTCAATGATATTGACGGCGGCAAAACTCCTTGAAGTAAATAGAGTAAATATAGACGCACTAAACGTTTTCCCCGTTCCGGACGGTGACACGGGAACGAATATGTCCCTTACCATTCAATCTGCGGCAAAGGCGATATTAAGCTGTAAAAGCAACAATTTAACAGAAATAGCAGAGGCGGCATCTAAAGGCGCTTTAAGGGGTGCAAGAGGAAATTCCGGCGTAATACTTTCTCAAATAATGAGGGGGTTATGCGCAACTATAAAAGATGCAACCGAAATAGACGTAAGATTGTTTACGCAAGGTTTAATTGCCGGAGCAGAAGTTGCATACGGTGCGGTTAGCAAACCAAAGGAAGGAACGATTTTAACCGTTGCAAGAATGGTTGCGGAACATGCAAAGTCAATCAAGAACAAAAACAGAGATTTTGAGACTTTCTTGCCCGAAATAATCGCAAAAGGCAACGAAGCGGTTGAACTTACGCCTACTCTTTTGCCCGTTCTAAAAAAAGCGGGGGTTGTAGACGCAGGCGGTAAAGGGCTTATGTGCCTATACGAAGGTATGTATAAAGCCATTATCGGAGAACAGGTAAACGCAGATTCTTATATTGCGGACGATAAGTCTTTCGATACGGCTATGGATCATGCCGACATAATGAGTTTAGGCAATATAGAATTTGCTTATTGTACTGAATTTTTTATAATAAACTTGTATAAAAAGACAACGCTTGCCGATATAGAAAGATTGAGAGAATCTCTAATGAGATTAGGCGACTGCGTAATCGTTATAGGTGATTTAGAGCTAGTAAAAGTTCACGTTCATACAAATCAACCGGGTGTTGCTTTAAGTAAAGCGTTAGAACTAGGCGAGTTAGATAAACTAAAAATAGAAAATATGTTAGAGCAAAACCGTGCTCTAATGAAAAAATACGAAGAAGAGAAAAAAGAAATGGGAATGTTGGCGGTTTCTGCCGGAGACGGGCTTACTTCCATTTTTAAGGATTTAATGGTTGATGCTGTTATTGAAGGCGGTCAAAGTATGAATCCTTCGGCAAGCGATATTGCAGATGCAGTTCAAAGAATAAATGCGGAAAACGTTTTTGTGTTCCCGAATAATAAAAATATTATTCTTGCGGCTGAACAAGCAAAATCGATTGTAGAAAACAGAACTATTCATGTTATTCCCACAAAAAACATTCCACAGGGTTTTTCGGCTGCGTTATCTTTTAATCCGGAACTTCCTACGGACGAAAACAAGGCGAATATGATTCACGCCCTAGATACGGTTACAGTTGGGCAAGTGACGTATGCAGTTAGAAACACCAAGCTAGACGGGTTTGATTTAAAAATCGGCGATATTATCGGGCTAGATAATAAAAAGATTTTGGCTACCGGTAAAAACATAAGTCAAGTCACTTTGGATTTGATAGAAAAATTAAGAAGCGGCGAAGAACTCATTACCCTGTATTACGGGCAAGACGTTAAAGAAGAAGACGCTATTGAACTTCAAAATAAAATACAAGAAACTTATCCCGATTGCGACGTAGAGATACAGTACGGCGGACAACCGATATATTATTATTATATTGCTTTGGAATAAGAATTACTAGGGGAGAGAGAAATCTTTCCCTTAAATTTTATCTTAAAAGAGAAATCGTATGGAAATTACTAAGATAAAAGGCATAAACGAAAAAAGAGAAAAAGATTTTAATAAACTAGGCGTATTTGATACGCAAGATTTAATAGGGTTTTTCCCAAAAAACTATCTTGATTTAAGAGAAAAACAACTTTTAAAGTACGCTTATCATAACGATATGGTTTTAACTTCAGGCAAAATAGTAAGCGTGCCCGTCAATAGGTTTTTATCAGGTAGATACAATGGTTTTGTAAAAACCGTTTGCGAACAAGAAGGGCTTGTTTTTAGCGTGGTATGGTTTAATCAACCGTACGTTTTAAATAAGTTAAAAGTAGGGGAAGAATATTTATTTTATGGCAGAGTTCAAAACCGTTTGGGAGAAATAAGCTTGGTAAATCCTACTTTTGAGTTGTGTGAAAAGGCTTATAGATTGAAAGGGATTGTTCCGCAGTACGTTTGCAAGGGAAGTTTAGGGCAAAAGATTATCAGAGACAGTGCCAGGCTTGCCGTAGATATAGAAAAACCTAAAAGTATAATTCCATTTGAATTGCAAAAAAAGTATGAGCTTGGCGATTTGTATTATTCTTATAAAGCCGTTCATAATCCGGAGAGTTTTGATAAGATAAAAAACGCTTCTAACAGAATTGCTGTAGAAGAATATTTTAAGTTGATTTCCGCCTTTAAATATATTAAGGGCGGCAGAGAACAGGTAAGAATAAATAAGTATAATTGTAGTTCTAAAGAGTTGGGAGATTTTATCTGCGCAAAATTCCCGTTTGAATTTACAAACGGGCAAAAACTTGCCGTAAACGAAATATATTCTGATTTAATTGGGCAAAAAGTTATGAACAGGCTTGTTCAGGGGGACGTGGGAAGCGGAAAAACCGCAGTTTCCGTTTGCGCAGTTTTTATGGCTGTAAAAAGCGGTTATCAAGCGGTAATGCTAGCGCCAACAGAAGTTTTGGCAAGGCAAAACTATAAGATTTTATCTGAGATTTTTAGTGAATATCAGGTAGAACTTTTAGTTGGCTCGCTTAAAGCGACAGATAAAAAAAATATAAAGAAAAAACTCAAAAACGGAGAAATTGATATTTTAGTCGGAACGCACGCCGTAATACAAGAAGACGTAGAGTTTAAAAACCTTTCTCTCTGCGTTTGCGACGAACAGCAAAGATTCGGCGTTGCCCAAAGAAGTGCACTTATGAGTAAGGGAATTACGCCGGACGTTCTTGTTATGAGTGCAACGCCTATTCCCAGAACTTTATCCTTAATAGTTTATGGCGATTTAGACGTGACTACTATATCGGATAAACCAAAATCCAGAATTCCAGTTCAAACAAATATCGTTCCTAAAGAAAAATACAACGATATGTTAAGGTTTATCGAAAAGGAGATTTTATTAGGAAGACAAGCGTATTTTGTTTGTCCGAAAATCGATGGGGACGAAGAAGGCTCTTTAATGAGCGTCACGGAACTTTTTACGGAGATAAAAGAAAAATTGCCCAACGTAAGCGTCGGCTTGCTGCACGGCAAAATGAAAGAAGCGGAAAAAGACGCCGTGATGAGCGATTTTAAAAATAAAAAGATAGGACTTTTGGTTTCTACAACCGTTATAGAAGTAGGAGTAGATGTGCCGTCTGCTTCCGTTATGGTTATTTATAATGCGGAAAGATTCGGTTTATCTCAGTTGCACCAGTTAAGGGGCAGAGTAGGCAGGGGAAGCGAAAAGAGTTATTGCTTTTTATTGACGGGCGTTTTGCAAGGGCCGGCTTTAGATAGGCTTGTAATACTAAAAAATAACGAGGACGGCTTTAAGATTTCCGAGTACGACTATAAACTTCGCGGTGCTGGGGATTTTATGGGGAATCGCCAAAGCGGAAAATCTGCAAGCGACCTAGGCTATCTTTGCTATGATACGGAAGCCATATTTTTGGCAAAAAAAATCAGTGACGAATTTTTTGAATTCGGGAAAAACGTACAAGAGATTAAAGACGTGGCAATAAAAAAATACCAAAAATTAAAAGATATTACTATGAATTAGCATTTGTCGTATCGCTTTTAAGATTTTTTGTAAAATATAGCGTTCTAATAAGTAAATTATAAATCAATATAAACATCAAAAAAGAGCCGAAAACGGCTCTTTTTTAGTTGTGTTATTAAGTTTTTTAACAAAATAAGTTGTTTATTAATAATTTTCTTCTCTCAATTCAAAGAAACTTTGAGGATGAGCGCAAGTGGGACAGAGTTGAGGAGCAGAGTCGCTAACAACTAAATGACCGCAATTTCTGCATTCCCAAACCTTTTTGCCGTCCTTTTTGAAAACCTTGCCGTTTTCTACGTTAGAAAGAAGTGCGCGATAGCGTTCTTCGTGTGCTTTTTCTATAGCCGCAACTAATCTGAACTTTACTGCTAATTCCTTAAAACCTTCTTTTTCTGCGGTTTCTGCAAAGTTAGCGTACATATCCGTCCATTCAAAGTTTTCGCCTGCAGCGGCAGCACCTAAATTGTCTGCAGTAGAGCCGATGCCTTCTAATTCCTTAAACCACAATTTTGCATGTTCTTTTTCGTTATCGGCAGTTTTTAAAAAGATTGCGGAGATTTGTTCGTATCCCTCTTTCTTTGCTTGAGAAGCAAAATAGGTATACTTGTTTCTTGCTTGAGATTCACCAGCAAATGCTGCCATTAAGTTTTTTTCTGTTTGAGTGCCTTGGTATTTGTTTGCCATAAAAAATTTACTCCTTGATTATTTTTGTTTATAATAAAGCATACAGTGGCAAAAGCCTTCAAAATCGGGATCGGCGATTTGTTCTTTGAATTCTTTGCACATACACTTAAATTCTTCTGTCCTAACGGTTTTGCAAGGGCAATATCCCCCCGTGCGTTTTAACCCGTCTTGAACGTTTTTTACCATTTCTTTATCAGGATTTAATATAATTTTCATAGTAGACTTATTATACCACAAACATAAAAAAAGTAAATGCTTTTTTACAATATTTCCTTGCTGCAAATAAAAAGGTTTAATAAAAAAACAAACTCGAATAAAATCGAGTTTGTTAGTTTTTTATATTTGTATATGTATAGCGTTTTATTTGATTTTTCTTAAAGTAAACCACAAAATTACTAAAACCTGAAGGGGGATACCGATTAAAAAAATCATCCAAATCGTTTCGGGTATAGAAACTAAAAAACTTGCCAAAAACATATATACCGTAAGTATAGCAGTCCAAATCAAAAAGGATGAAACTAGCGCGGTGGTTAAAGTTCTTCCCCAAATGGCAGAAAAAACTAAGTTTACTATAAACGTTGCGGGTAATGCTGCAATAAAACACAACCACGCTTTTTCTAGCAACGGGGGGTAAATAATATTCATAAAAGAATATGCAAAAACCGCAACAAGCCATACTAAAATAGTGGAGCACGCGCAAATTATTATTTTTTTAACTTGTGTGTTAGGCGGTTTTTTAACAGCTACTTCACTTTCGTCCGCTACGGAGATAAGATTATCTATAGTCGTTCCAAAATACACGGAAATGTTTTTAAGGGTTGCAATATCCGGTATTGCTTCTCCTCGTTCCCATTTAGAAACGGATTTATCCGAATAATTTAATTTATCTGCAAGTTCCGCTTGGGTAAGCCCCGCTTCTTTGCGCAATCTCAATATATTTTGAGCAAGATTTGTTTTTATTCTTTCCGTATCGTCAACTATTTCTTTTACGGGACAAGCTTGCTCGTTTTGTAATACAATCTCTTCCATATCATACATTTTAATATAAAAACCCTTAAAGGTCAATCGTTTTTGATTAAAAAAATGTCCACTCTACTTGTGGTAGAGTCCTCTAAAAAACCGATTCTACAAATAAGATATATGCAAAAACGCCAAAATTATTAGTATTGCGTTGATTTTTTTTGCTAAATAGATTAAAATATTTTGGTAAATAGCTTTGTTTTATATAAAGAATTTTTCAAAATAAATTTTGCATATTAATGCGGTATAAAACTTTGCTTTGTGTTTTAATTTAATCATAATATATTAAATTATTCACGTTAAAACAACACTATATTAAAGGAGAAGAAAATGAAAGTTGCTATTTCTGCGGAGAGCACTGTAGACCTTACAAAAGAATTGTTGGAAAAGTATAAAATCAGTACTTTACCGTTTCAAATAACCTTGGGAGACAGAAGTGATGCCGATGGGGTGATTACCAGCGAAGAGATTATAAAATTTGTAGACGAAACGGGGATATTGCCCAAAACTTCGGCTATCAACGTAGTTCAATACGAAGAATACTTTGAAGAATTGTTAAAGACTAACGACTCGGTAGTGCATTTCTGTTTGTCGTCCGAAATTTCAAGCGCTTGCAACAATGCGATAAACGCTTCCAAAAACTTTAAAAACATTTACGTTGTGGACAGCAAATCTTTATCCACGGGTATTGCTTTGCAATGTTTATATGCAAGCAAGTTGGCTAGTGCCGGCTTTGATGCAGAGTATATATATAATAAATGTTTAGAAAGGGTTTCTTCAGTGCAAGCAAGTTTTGTATTAAATCACCTAGATTATTTGTTTAAGGGCGGAAGATGCAGTGGTCTTTCTTTTGTTGCGGGTAAGCTTTTAAGAATTTGCCCTCAAATAATATTAAAAGAAGGCAAAATGGTTCCCGATAAAAAATTTATGGGTAGTTTTGAGATAGTCGTTAAAAAATACGTTAAATCTGTACTAGAAACTTATAATAATCCTGATTATTCCGAGGTATTTATAACATATACAACCGCACCTGACGCACTTGTGGAAAAAATTAAAGCAGAACTAGCAGAGGCAGGGTTTGAAAACATTCACGTAACGAGAGCGGGCGGAACTATTACCAGCCACTGCGGAGAAAACTGTTTGGGCATTATATATATTAACGACGGCGGCAAAAACTAAATAGATTTATAAACAATGTATAATAGAATATATCAATGCCAAGCAATATTAAGTTGCTTGGCATTTTTATTTTGTTTAGTAAAAATCGTTTGAATATTTTTTAGTTTTTAATCTACAACCGTTATTAAATTTTTCGGTTGAATTTTTTTAATTGATAAATTTTTTTTATGTAGAAAAGCAACTTCAAAGCCATAAAAAAAGAATAAAACATCAAATATTCGCTCAAATATTCATTAAAAACAAGTATTTGAATATTTTTTTATTTTTTTT
>CAYVPW010000032.1:0-12882 GCA_964453915.1 uncultured Christensenella sp.
ATATATAATTATAAATATAAAGTTATAAAGTAAAACTCACCAAAAAAAAATTTTATAATTAAAAATGCAACAAAAACAGTTTAAGCGTATAAATTATCCGCAAATACTCCATTTATCAATTACTTTTTGCAAATAATCGAAATACGTTGCCTTTTCAATACTTTCTTTTGCAACAACGTTTACGGTTTTATATAACACGCCGTTGTTATATATTTTTAATTCACCTAAAACGTCTCCGCATAAAATTGGCGCAACTACATGCTCTTTGGGGCAAAAACTTATTTCAACGGCAATTTTTTCTTTTTTTTGTGCAAAATAATAAACGGGTTTTTCCGCAGCGACACTAACGGTATCCTTTTTTCCGTTTCCAACCAAAACAGGTAAATCAAGCAGCTTGTCGTTATCTACTACAAGTTTATTTTGATAGTTAGAGAAAGAATAATTAAACGTTGAAGAAACGTCGTTAAACCTAGTCTTGCTGTCCGGTGCGGAAATAACCGCAGTTATAATTCTCATTCCGTTTCTTTTTGCGGAAGCACATAAACAATGTCCTGCCTCCGAAGTATATCCGGTTTTTCCGCAGTCACACCCCTGATAAAATCTTATAAGTTTATTTGTGTTAGATATTTCCGTTATCCTATCGTTTGGGTGAGAAATTTTATCTAACCAAATGTTAGAATATTCAAAATACAAATCATGTTTTATAAGTTCGGCAAACATTTTTACAACATCTTTTGCACAAGAAAATTGCCCCACGGCAGGTAACCCCGTACAATTAACAAAAACCGTGTTTTCCATAGATAAATCCTTAACTTTTTCGTTCATTGCCCTCACAAAATCCACTTCGCTTCCGCTAATAAATTCTGCCATTGCAACGCAAGCATCGTTTGCGGAGGCAACCACTATTCCTTTTATCAATTCCCCTGCCTTATACGTTGTTCCACTCTCTAAAAAAACCTGAGAACCTCCCATTCCGCTAGCATTTTTACTAACGGGAATATCTGCTTCAACACTTAAAACACCGTTATCGATATTTTCCATAATAACCAACAATGTCATAATTTTGCACATACTTGCAATAGGAAGTCTCTCGTTTTCGTTTTGAGAAAAAATAACCGTTCCGCTATCGGCGTCTATCGTATATGCAGCCTTGCTTTGTACGCATAAAACTTCATTTAATTCGCCTATATTCTCCGCAAACGCTTCTGTTTTTGCGGAATTGCTTATTACATAACCACAAGAAAGAATTAAAGCCATAAAAATAAAAACTACAGAAAATCTTTTATTCATAGAACAACTCCTTATAAAAATATTTTCTGTAAATATATTGTTTTTATTCATTATGTCACGCATAATTTAACTAAATTTATCTTGTATTTCTCATTTGTTTTTTCTATTTAATTATCTGTCATATTCTGTATTGAAATACCAAACCCGCGCGATGGGTCGTTTATAAAAACGTGAGTCACCGCACCGACCAAAACACCGTTTTGAACAATAGGACTTCCACTCATTCCCTGCACTATTCCGTGCGTATTCTCTAACAAAGTTTTATCATTTACCTTTATAACAAAATTTTTATTCCCCCTATTATAGTAATCGGTTTTTATTATGGAAATTGAATATTTTTCCGCCCTACCTCCGTTTATGGTAGTATAAATATCTGCATCGCCTACTTCGGCTTTTCCAACTTTAATCTCTGTTAAATCATTATAGTCAAAATCGCTTTTTAACTCCCCGTATACTCCTGTATTAAGGTTTTTATCTATTTTGGCGATAGAATCCCCGTTGAAAACGCCCCTTAATTCTCCCGCTCTATTCTTTTCACCGGCAACAAACCCCGTTATATTACAGCAAAACAGTTCGCCACCCCTAATTTTTATTATTTCTCCGTTATCAGATAAAACCGGATGTCCCAAAGAAGCAAATCTGTTGCCCTTTATAAACGTAATCGTCCCTATTCCGTTAAGGTTTTCTCTAATGAATACACCTAACTTATATTTTCCCGAAAAATCTTTTGCAGGTAAAACGTTGTAAATAATTTCTTTTCCGCACCTTTCGGTTTTTATAATTTTATTTTCGCCGTCAATAAGCGCATCTTCTATATCTTTTGCATTGTTTACCGTTTTTTCGTCTATAGAAACAATCACGTCTCCAACAAGAATCCCCGCTTGTTTGCACGGAGAACAAATTCCGTTATCGGTAATCACGTCGCATAGCCCGATAACGTATGCACCGTTAGTTTCCAAGGAAAACCCGGCCGGCATTCCACCAAGATAAACTTTTTCCTCTGCAAAAGCCGTTCCTGTTCCAACGTTATATAAAGGAAAAGCAGCAAAAACTAAAATTAAGCAAAATAAAAATCGAAATACTTTTTTCATCATACACACCGATAATTTTAAGGTGCGCAATAAATAAAAAAATATTCCGATTTATTTATAACGATTATTATAGCGAATTTTTATATAAAACCGCCTCTTCAACCAATTCTTTTGCTAGTTTTATTGCAGAATCGCTTTCAACGTTTCCGCCCGTAAGCCTTACTATCTCTTTAATTTTTGTTTCGTTATTTAAGGTGCTTACTTTAGTTACGGTTTTTCCGTTTTCAACTATCTTTTCAATAAACAGATTATTATCCGCCATAGCAGAAATTTGCGGTAAATGAGTAATTGCAATAATTTGAGTGTCCTTTGCAATCTTTGCAAACTTTTGAGCTACAACCTTAGCGGTTTTGCCGCTTATTCCCGCATCAATCTCGTCAAAAACAAACGTTGATATATCGTTATACTTGGCTGTTTGCGCCTTTACGGCAAGCATAAACCTACTTATTTCGCCACCGCTTATAATTTCCGAAAGCGGTTTTAAAGGCTCACCAAGGTTGGCAGAAAATTTAAACTCTATATCGTCATAACCGTTTACGGAAGAAAACTTGCAGTTTTTAATATCGCTAGGATTATTAAATTCAACGGAAAAGTTTGCGTTTTCCATACCAAGTTGCTTTAATTCTTCTACAACGTTAAAAGAAAACTCTTTTGCAGCATTTTGTCTTATTTTACTTAAACAAGTATATAATTCAAAAATCTCCGCTTCTAAATTCGCCTTTTTAGCTAGCAAGTCTTTAGAAAGTTCGTTAAAATTTTCTAATTTGTTTTTTTCTATTACAGCCGAATCTAAATACTCAAACACCGCTTTAACAGAGCCGCCGTATTTTCTTTTTAAGTTTTTTATTGTTTCCAGCCTACTTTCAACTTCATCTGCATTATAGCCTTCTGCATCTAGACCGCCTAAAAGCCCGTTTGCGGTTTCGCCAACGTCATCAAGCTCCGCAACTATAGAAGAAAGCCTTTCGTAAAGTTCTTCGTATTCTTTTGAAAGTATGGAAATAGAAGACAAAGACCTTAAAGAATTGCTAGCCAAATCACAAACCCCGCCCTCATCGTTAAAAGAGCCGCTCACCAACGATAAAGCAGAAGAAATTTTTTCTAAATTATGCAATTTAGCCCTAATTTCCAACAATTCGTCCTCTTCTGTTTCGGATAAATCCGCACCGGAAATCTCGTTTATTTGATAATTCAAAACGTCTAACCTAACAAGTCTTTCAGCGTCGTTTCCGCCCAAATCTTTTATTGCGTTTTGCACGTCGTTATACTCGCTAAATTTATCTCTAATTTGAGATTTAACAGATAAAACCTTTTCCCCGCCGAATTTATCTATCAAGTCTAGTTGGTTAGAATTTTTAAGCAAAGAAAAATGCTCGCTTTGCCCGTGAATATCAAGCAAAACAGACGTAAACTTTTTCACCATAGAAACGGTTGCCGTTTGCCCGTTTACGGTTATTTTACTTTTTCCGTCTAAAGAAAGTTTTCTAGAAACAATTAAAACGTCTTCTTCTTCAAACTCTAATTCGTCAAATACTTTTTTTACCGATAAATTATCTAAAACGTTAAACTCCGCCTTAACAAAACACTCGTTTTCGCCGCTTCTTATTATAGATTTATCCGCCTTTGCGCCCAAAACGAAATTGAGAGAATCCAAAATAACGGATTTTCCCGCTCCCGTTTCTCCCGAAAGAACGTTTATACCACTTAAAAAATCTATTTCGGCACTGTCTATAAGCGCAACATTTTTTATCGTAAGTTTTTCTAACATTAGATTGACCTTAAAGTTTTCATAACCCTTTCCGCATCGGAAACGGTTTTTGTAATGATAAGCAACGTATCGTCACCGGCGATAGTTCCTAAAATTTCCCCTATTTTCATTGCGTCAATAGCCATTCCGGCAGTGCCGGCATTGCCTGACAAAGTGTTTACGACTATCAAATTAGATGCAAGAGTAAAAGAAGTAGTCACTTGCTTAAATAAATCTATAAATTTTTGCGGTATTTCTTCTATCCCCGCACAGCCTTTTGCATATTTAAACTTTTTACTTACACCAGCTACTTTAATTAAATTTAGCTCGTTAATATCTCTAGAAACGGTTGCCTGAGAAACGTTATGCCCTAATCCGTTTAATTTTTCGGTCAATTCTTCTTGCGTATCTATTTCGCAACTGTCAATCAAACCTAAAATATCGCTTAATCTTTGTTTTTTTCCCACTTTAATCACCTATCAGATTTTCCGTAAAGTTTTTCGGATAATCTTTTATAAAAACTATATTTATCTCTTCTTAAAAAAACCGTTTTTGTAGAACTTTTTTCTACCGTTATTTTTTCGCCCTCACTTAAATCAAACACAAGCCTTCCGTCCGCAAACACGCCGGTTTTATAGCCGCTGTTTACGCAAAACTCACACGTTGAATCCGCAGAAAATACCACAGGTCTATAATGAAGCGAATGTGCCGCCAAAGGCGTCATTGAAATGGCGTTTATACCGGGTGCTAAAATAGAACCGCCTGCCGACAAAGAATATGCGGTAGAACCGGTTGGCGTAGATAAAATAATACCGTCCCCCGTAATCTCGTCCACAAAATCTCCGTCAATAAAAAACGAAATATCGGAAACCAAGCCGTTTTCGCCACCCGTGTAAATTCTTTGAAGAACCACGTCATTTAAAGCAACAAAACTTTCTTTCCCGTTTTTAACGTTAATAGATATTCTTTCGTCTTTTTTTAACGCATTGTTTTTTAATAATAAAACTGCGTCTTCCGTTTCTTCCTTTTCAAATTCAGATAAAAAGCCCAACTTACCCGCATTTATACCTATTATGGGAATATTGTTTCTGTTAACAAAATCAACCATAGCCAAAATAGTTCCGTCTCCGCCGAATACGAATAACGCATCTGCTTTTAAGGATTTATCTAAATCGTCTCTTGTAATAACGGAGAAACCGATATTCTCCCTTTTTAGCAAGTTCTCTATATCGTTTAGCCATTCTTTATGTTTTTCTTTATTTCTGTTTGCGTAAATTAAAACGTTCATTTTATCACCTATAAAAGGATAACATATTTTATATTATTTTTCAATAGTATTGAATATTTTTTTGAATATTATTTAATTTAATCAACGATAAAACTGTTGAAATCAACAGATTTTTCTTTGTTTTTAGAAAGTTTTATCAAATATTCCGTATTTTTACTTTTTCTTATAGGAGCGGTTGTAAATCCGCTTACCGAAAACCCGCACGAAATTGCACAGTCATAAACTTTTTTGCATGCCGATAGCCTAATTTTTTTATCCGAAACAATACCGTTTTTAAACTTAATTTTTTCATCGTTTTAAAATTGAGGCTTAATTAAAACAATAGCGTTTCCGTTATCGGCAAGTAAACCGTAAAACACGGGAAGAACTAACGTTGCCGAAATAAAACTTAAATCCGCAACTAAAAGATTTATATCGCAAGAAAAATCTTCTTTAGTTAAATAACGGGCATTTTTTATAATTCTCTCTACTTTTTCGTTGTTTTTAAGTGATATATCTAACAGATCGTCGTTCAAATCAACTGAAAAAACTTTTTTTGCACCGTATTTTAACAAACAGTCCGTAAAACCGCCGGTACTTGCTCCTATATCCGCAGCGACAACGTTTTTTACCGAATAATTAAAATCAATCAAGGCTTTTTCTAATTTAAAACCGCCGTTAGAAACAAAATGCGAAACCTTATCGATAATCTTTATTCCGTCAACATCACAAACGTCGTAAGCAGGTTTTTCTATGCAAACGCCGTTTACAAAAATCTCTCCACGGCAAATACTTTCTTTTGCCTTGGTTCTGGAATTATAGTATTTATTTTTTACTAAAAACTCGTCTAATCTCATTTTAATAAAAAAACACAATATTCATTGTGTTTTAATTCCTTCTTAAATATAAATAATCGGTAAATTCCAACAAAAAGCCACTGTTCGGAATCAATGACAAAATACTTTTACAAAGTTCGTAATATTCCTTTGCTTTATTTTTTGCCCCGTCCAAACCGTAAACTTTTACGGCGGAAAGTTTATTTTCGTCTTTATGCGGTGTTTTGCCTATCGTACTTAGTTCACCTTCAACGTCTAAAACATCGTCTGTTATTTGAAATAAATACCCCAAATTTTCACCGTATGCTTTTAATAAATCAAAACTTTTTTCTCCGCATAAAATAGATGCGCAGCCTAAGGCGGCTATCAAAAGTTTTCCGGTTTTATTTAGATAAATTTTATTTAGCGCCTCTTCGGAAATATCTGTAGAATTTTCGTTTTCCATATCCAAAACTTGACCGAAAATCATTCCCAAATAACCCGAACATTCCGCAACAAATTTTAGCGCTTTCGCCTCTTTCTCTCCAAAGCACTTTTTAGAAAGCGCAGTTTCAAAGGCAAGATTAAGCAATCCGTCTCCGGTAAGAACGCCAACCGCTTCTCCGAATTTTTTATGTGTAGAAAGCTTGCCCCTTCTGTAATCGTCGTTATCCATACACGGCAAATCGTCGTGCACTAAAGAGTAAGAATGAATAAACTCTATGGCAAGTGCAAAATTTATAACGTCTTCTTTATGTGCCCCTAAAATCTCGGCGGTTGCCATAAGCAACACGGGGCGCACCCTTTTGCCACCGTTTTTTACAGCGTATTCAATGCTCTTTTCAATCGTTCCGCAACGATTTTGCTTTACCGAATCAAAAAAAGTACAAAGTTCTTTATTAAAATATTCTAGATATTCGTTATATTTAGAACTAATTATCACTTTCCGCTCTCCTAAAAGCACAATTAACAGTGTTTTCTAAAAGCATTGCAATAGTCATAGGTCCTACGCCGCCCGGAACGGGAGATATATAAGCCGCTTTTTTAGAAACGTTTTCAAAATCCACGTCCCCTTTCAAGCCGTTTTCGGTTCTGTTTATACCAACGTCTATAATCACGGCACCTTCTTTAACCATATCCGCCGTTAAAAATTCCGGTTTACCGATAGCCGCAACTATTATATCCGCACCTAAACAAATTTCCTTCAAATTTTTAGTTTTGCTATGACAAACCGTTACGGTGCATTCTTCTTGCAATAAAAGAAGCGCCATAGGCTTCCCTACGATATTGCTTCTTCCTATAACTACGGCGTTTTTTCCACATAACTCTATATTTTTGCTTTTTAGCATTTTAATAACGCCAAAAGGCGTGCAAGACACGGTGCACTCTTTACCCAAAAGCAAATTTCCAACGTTTTGAGCCAAAAACCCGTCAACGTCTTTTTCGGGCGGAATTAAAGATAAAATCTTATTCTCGTCTATATGTTTAGGCAACGGAAGTTGCACTAAAATTCCGTCTACAGCGTCGTTTTTGCCAAGTTCGCTAACAAGTTCGGCAACTTCGTTAAAAGAAGAATTTTCCGGCAAAGAAAAAGATAAGGATTTAATACCGACGTATTCCGATGCCGTTATTTTGTTTTTAACGTATACTTTAGATGCGGGATTTTCGCCAACCAAAACTACCGCCAAAGCAATATCTCTTGCGTATTTGCTCTTAAAATCCGCAACTTTAATTTTTAATTCGTCTTTAAGGCTCTGAGAAAGAGCCTTTCCGTCTATAATTTCCGCCACTTTTATTTCTCCGAAACGTATTTAGCCAAAATGCCGTTAACAAAATCCGTACTCTTTTCCGTAGAATATTTTGCAGATAAATTAACCGCCTCGTTAACAACCACCGCAACGGGCGTATCTTTGCAATTATCATACTCTGCCATACCAATCAAAAGAGCACATTTATCGGCATTAAAAACCCTATTTAATTTATATCCGTCCGCAAGACGGTCTATTTCACTCAAATATTCGTCGTACTTGGCGTCCACGTACCCAAGCAATTCAACCGCAAATTCTTTGTCCTTTACAGAAAGAGCGGAATCTTTTGACAAAACTTCAAAAAGCCCTTCATCACAAGAGTTGAAGAGCCTTGAAAAAATATACTTAAACACAACTTCGCGAGCAACACTTCTCATAAGTAATTCCTTTTATTATTCTTCTGACACAACTGGCGTAGATATATCGTTAAAAGAAACGTTTTTAACGTGCACGTTTACACTGTCTATATGATAATCAGTCATCGCTTCTACGTTATGTCTAATCGCTTCTTGAACCCTAAAAGCCACGTCCGAAACGCATTGATGAAAATTCATTTTAATATCAACGTCTATTTCTATACCGTTTTTTCCAAAATTTACCTTTATTGCGCTGCTACGGTTTTTCTTGTTGGGAGATTTAGAATACAATTCTACGTTTTCTAGTTCGTTAACTGCAAGCAAAACAATTCCGTCAACAATGCCGTCCCCGTAAATAATCTTGTTTTCGCGCTTATTTTGGGTATATTTTTTTAAGTGAGTCATTTCTTATCCCTTTACAAAACGTTTTTATTTATTTTAACATAAATATTTTGTTTTGCATAGTGTTTTTTAAGAAATAGGAATAATTTTTACGTTTTCAGGCGAAGCAACACATTCTTCGTTTATAATCGTATAAATCAAAATTGCGTCGTCCGCACTTAAATTTTCGGATTTTGCAATAACGTTCACGTTATCAGATTCTAAACCAATCACCACAACAACGTCTTCAAAACCGTATGCTTTTATAAGATTTTCAAGCAAAAGTTCCTTTTCCGTCATAGAAGTAAGTTCAACCTTCATAGCAAGTGCTTCGTTATATTCGGCACTATTTTTTTCGGCACTCTCTAACACGGAATTAAGTTGCAAAAGTTCTTCGTTTCTGGTTGTCAACCTTTCGTTTCTGTATTGCGAAAAATAATTTGCCGAACTACTTGCCAAAGTATCGTCGGCAACACCGCTTTCACCGGTCAGTATAAAGTTAAAAACGGCGGTAATTGCAAGCAATGCAATCATACAGGATAAAATAACTACTTTCTTTTTTTTAGACATAACATTCTCCTTTTACTTCATCGATAAAATTTCTATTTGTCCTACGCTTATATTCAAAAGCGACACCGTCGCCTGTTGAATTCTTTTCATAACAGCAATATTTTTAGCACCTTCTGCAACGATTAATACCCCCGTTATTTTAGGGTACATTTCTTTTATAACAACCGTTTTTCCGTTTACGATTATAGGCGTTTCTTCTATTACGGTGCTATTTCCCGTACCCGTGGTTGTTGTTTTATTTGCCAAAACTGTTTCCATTCCGGAATCCACTGTAATAACAACGGAAACTTTTCCAACTCCCTCAACCCTACAAAGAGTGTTTTTTAACCTGTTTTCTAAATCGTTTACGTAAGATAAAACCTTGTCTTCAGCCACGTTATCGTCTTTTTCTCCGCTAAAACCTATAAAAACAAAACAAACCATCAAAACGGATATTACAACAATTACGATTATTTGTAATTTTTTACTCGATTTTATCCTATCAATAATATTTATTTTGCCGTTTTCGTTTTTATTCATAAAACACCACGCTATTTTGATTTATTCCGAAATATTCAGCAATGCTTGACCTTGACTTTTCTTTATTATTTATATGCTTGTTTTTATCTTCAATAACCGAAACGTCTAAATAAACCGTAATTTTATTTATTTTATAATCAAAATTCTTTTCATCGACAAAATCAATCAAAATATCCTTACAAATCAAGTCGTTTTTACTTAAAACGTTTTTGCAAATGGCTTGATACCCGTTTTTTCTCTCTTGTAAAAAATAAGACAAATATTCTTCTTCTAAATTTAATTGATAATCGCTGCTAAAATCAAAGGATATATCTTTATTTGCACCTGATAAAGACAAAACCGGTTTTATAAAAACAAAAACACACAAAAAAGAAAAAACGGTTTTTATAACGGAAGCGGTTTTTCCGTTTGGAATAATCAAAGAAAAAACCGTGGTTAAAAGAATTGTTCCGGAAAGGCTTAAAATCCACTCTTTCATATCATAAAACAACCGCATTTGCGGAAAAAATCATCATTAAAACGTTTATAAACAGCATAAAAGCAACCATAAGCAGAGCAACCAACAAAAAATTAACGCATCTCCCTATCGCTAAACAAAAATCTGATATATTAGAATCAGACAAAGGCTCTATTATCGCTGCCGAAAATTTTAATATAAGCATAAAAGCCGCAATTAGAATTACAGGAGATAAAACAGTATAAAAAATCAAAAACACACCTACGATACCAACAGAATTTTTTATTAAAACACTGCCGGCAATTATTACGTCGAACCCATCTTTTAAAAATCCACCTATAATAGGCACGGAATTAGACAGCAAGTATTTTGCCGCTTTAACCGAAATACCGTCGTAAAAAGTTCCACCTATTCCCTGCACGAAAGTAAAAATTCCAAAAACTGAAATTATAATACCTATAATCCACTTTATTATTCCCGCAATAAAGTCCGCCGTATTTTTCAATCTTATACCGGAAGATAAATTAGAAAGTATAGTAAATATCATCATAAAAGATATAAGAGGCATAATAACCGCATTTATTATTTGAACAACGCCGCCGGATAGAAATACGGACGATGGTTTTATTGTAGACGCAACGCTTCCGCCACCTGTTGCAACAATCAACGTAATGATTATGGGTGATATAATCTCATTGAGTTTAGATAGGTTTTGTATAGCGTTTTTTACTTCCAAAAAAATTGAAAGCACTTGTGTAAAAACTAAAAGAATTATACTACCAATACAAGCAAAATAAATTATTTCTTGTATTGTATCTTGCAAAAACACCCCTTTAATATTCTTTATAATTCCCAAAAACACGGCAATCACGATTACCGTTAAAAAAACCGGCAACAAATCTAAAAATTTATAAAACACCATATTAAACGCATAATTAAAAAAACCAGCATAATTATACTCAAACTTTCCGCTTAACATATCTTTAATTTTTTCAATTACACCTTGTCCTTCATTTGTTTGCAAATTATTAAAATAATCTTCCAAACCTTCCAAATCGATTTTATCTAACTGTTCTTGAATAGAATCAGAAAGTTCGTCTGCCCTTACGGTTTTATGATTAGAAAAAGCAAAACAACACAAAACAGGTAAAAGTAGGATAATAAATAATACCTTAGTTTTTTTCATTGTACCAACGTTGTAATAAGATTTATCAAAGAATATAATATAGGCAAAGAAACGCTTAAAATAATAAGTTTTCCAACAAAAACCAACTTGTCCGCTAAGCCTTTAAGCCCAAAATCTTCTATTGTCCCTGCGCCAAATTCCACGATATATCCTATAGATATAATTTTATAAATTATTGATAAAAGTTCTTCATCAAGCCCGGTCATTTCAAATATCTTATTTATAAACTCAATGTTTTCGGCAACGTAGTTTATAGAAAAGTCTATCAAAATAATTCCGCCGCAAACTAACGCCAAAGAATAATATTCACTCTGTATTCCCCTCAAAAAAACAATTATAAGGGCACAAATCATGGCAATTAAAACTATTTGCGTCATTTTAATATAAATTAAAGATATTATTTATACTTTCAAAAAGTTCGCTAATCATTCCTATAACCAAAGTCATAACGATTATAAGCCCCGCAATGGCAACAAAAGTTGCTATATCATCTCTATCGCTTTTTTTTAATATTTGACATATCACCGCAACTAAAATACCTATTGCTGCGATTTTTAATATTATTCCAACGTCCATAATACCTACAATAACAAAACAAAAACAAGCAATCCTATAAGAACACCCATTTTTATATATAACTTTTTATACTTTGTTTCTTCTAACTTGCTTTTTTCCAAGTTTTCTGTTAAAAATTTTTCCGCTTGTCCTATAATATTCATTTGTGTTTTTATATCCGAACCGCCTATTTCTTTTAGGTATAAGTCTAAATATTCAATTTCTTCTTTATTTAAAAAAGACGGATTTATCGGCTTTATATTATTTTTAATCAAAAACCTATCCTTAATTTTAGAGTTAAAATAATCACTTTCAAATTCGCAGTCTTTTACAAGACTTTTTACGGTTTTTTGAGAGAAAGACACCTCGTTTTTTAATAACGAATTAAACCTGTTAAAAGCCGAATAAAATTTTCTTTTATCCGTAAATTTTCTTGCCAAAAAAACGCTTAACAATACGGATAAAACAAAAGCAAATAATCCTAAAAGAAAACTCAAATTATATTAAACTCCTTATCAAAAACGCCTTCTATCTTTCCCATTTCTCCGTTTTTAGATAAAACAACGTATCTTTCAAAAAGACTGTCATTAAAAAAATCTTTATTTTTCAACTCGATTATATTTCCAGCGTGACAAGAGGCAAGTATTTGCACACCTGAATTTACAGATTCTTTTATAAAATCCCAGTCCGCTTGCCCCTGCAACTCGTCCGTGATAACGATTTCCGGTGAAAGCGACCTTATTCCGTAATTAAACGCATAAGATTTATCGCAATATTTTATCACGTCTATATTTACGCCACTTACAGAAGAAAATTCTCCCCTCTCATCTATTATTAAAA
>CAYVPW010000033.1:0-12076 GCA_964453915.1 uncultured Christensenella sp.
ATCTTTCCTTTTATAAACTATATTATTTCTGTTTTTTATAAAACTGTTAATTAAATCACTACCCTATAAAGTTTCTGCCTTAATCGCCACTTTTTTATAGAGAGCGGGCAACTTTTTATACGCAACGTCTCTATCTTTTTTTGTTCTAAAAACCCCGTACACGGAAGAGCCGCTTCCCGTCATCAATGCGTTTAATGCCCCCGTCTCTTTTAACGTTATTATATTTTCTTCTATTTTTGGCACGAAAGACACGGCGCTTTTAGTCAAATCGTTTTTTAACGATTTAATAAAATTATCGTACTCGCAAGCGGTTAAATATTGCACTGCGTTTTCCGTTAACGGTCGGTATAAAACTTTTTGATTATCGAACTCTTTATAGCATTCTTTTGCGGAGATACTCTCTTTTTCTTTAATTATAATTAAATAAAGTTTTAATGTTCCTTCTACTTTTTTCACCTTTTCTCCACGCCCGCCTAAGACTGCCAAACCACCGTTTAGCATATATGCGGAATCGCTCCCCAAGGCGTTTGCAAGCCCGTATAAATCGGTTTTGGCGTTAAATAATTTATTAAGTCCTTTAAGCACGCCGGCAATATCTGCGGAAGAGCCGCCCAAGCCACCGCCTACGGGAATTTTCTTTTTTAGTATAATATCAACGCCGCATAATTCGTTCTGTAAAAAAAGTTTTGCCGCTTTTACAGCATTGTTTTCTGTTGGCAAACAGCCGCTTTTTATTCCTTTTTCTTTTAACTTAATCTCTCCGTCCTTTCTCTTTTTTAGTACTATCGTGTCGTATAAACTAATAGAACTCACCAAAGAAGAAAGTTGATGATAACCTTTTTCGTCAACCCCCAAAACGTCTAACGTAAGGTTGATTTTTGCTGGTATTTTGATTTTTACGCTTTTCATTTGTCTTTTAATTTCTCACTTTTGTCTGTAAATAACTATTCTCTCTTTCCCCGTAAGCGGAAAATGCAACTCTCCGTTTGTTGCAATCAACGTTTCGGGACTTACGTTTAATCTTTTAGAAAGCGACCACAGTTCTTCCCCTTCCATCGGAATGTAAACGCTTATAGCACTTTCACAGGGTGTTTTTTCACCTGTTGTTTTTACGCTTTTTATAAAATTGATTTTTTGCGTGTTGCTAAAAACGGCGTTTATTTCCGCACTTACGGAAATTTCCGCTTCCGTTGGACTTATTATCCTTGCCGTTCCACTATGAACAACGGCTTTTATCTCCACGTTTTCGCTATCCGGAACGGCACACTCGGCTTTTTCTTCAAACGGGGCTTCAAGGGTTAATGCGTTAAAATTACCCTCTTCGTCCTTAAAATACGCTTTTGCACCGATTATGCCGCTAAACTTTAACCCGCCTTCTACCACGGATACGCTATTGATATCTATCGTTTCCGAACCTACAGCCGTTATCTTGGCGTCTTGCGGAATTTCAGCGCCCGCTCTTCCTACAAGTTTAACTCTGCACGCCCTCAACTCGTCGGGTTTTGTAAATTCACATTCGCCGTTTTCGGTCTCCGTTTTTTCAGTAATACTAAACGCATCTTGAACGACGGACAAACTCTCTTCCGAAAACGCTTCCGCTTCAAAATTTAACGCAAGACTTATCGCAACAACACTTGTTCCCTTTTCGGGGTCAACCGAAACGTCGCTTTTTAAGGATTTTTCCGCACAAAAAGCAACGGCGGTAAACGCAGGCATTGCTTCCTCATATTCAAGTTCAACCCTAAACGGCAGGGTTTTTGTTTCTTTTATTATATCGCTTTTTTCTACGTTTTGCAACAAAAGCGCAGAAACAACGGCTTCTCCGTCTATAATCACGCACCCAACGCCGCACTGCACCGCCGTGACGTATGCGCTTGCCTTTTGAGAAAGCACTTCCGCTATCTCGTAATCCAGTTCAAATTCTTCTTCTACGGGGAATACTCCTTGCCTTACACCTAAACTTTTTATAAATACACTTTCTTTTTTGTCTACTATTTCGTTTTCGTCCGAAGTCAAAAAAGAAACTTCTTCGTTGCAAAACAAACTCGGTTCTGCGGATAGAACAGCCGATAAAATCAATCTCGTTCCGCTAACGTCGTAATCAGTTTTTTCTGCCGCCACTACTACCGTTGCGCCGCAAACGGATTCTTCACAATCTATACTGCCAGAATATTCTTGAAAACTTTCCGATTTAACCAAAGCCCCGTCGGAATTTTGATATATAACGTTAAACACGGCTCTGCCCGTAAATTCAACCTTGCCGGAAGAAGCGTTCACTTGCGGACAGCCTGCAAAAACGGATACATTTAAAACTTTTCCTACCGTATCCGTAGGTATTTCGGTTTTGCTTTCCACTTTTATTTTTACCGAAGGCGCTTTTTTGTTTTTATTTATTTTAACGCTTTCGTATACGGGTTGAATTGCCATATTTTCCTCCACAATCTAAATATAATTATCATTACATTTTATATCGGCGATAAAATAAATATGACAAAAAAATAAAAACGCCTTGCTTTGTAAAAAACAAGGTCGTTTATAATTATTATTCGCTTAAATCCAGTTTAACTCTTCCGCACATATATTCGGAATAAGAATAAGAAGTTTTCCCTTTAAAATCAGCATCGAAAGGCGAAACCGTGAAAAGTGCAGGATAAACGCCGCTAAGCCGCCCCGAAAACTTTACAATTTTGTTTCTTCCAAGGTCCAACGTCACGTTTACGGACTTTTCTTTCATTTTATATATGGTTTGCTTTACCTGACTTAAACTTTCCGTTTGCTTTATCATAACGGAATTATTGACGCGATTTTATATTTTTATACTCTAAAAATCCTCGTCGTTATTTTCTTCGTCTTCGTCCTCTTCCTCTTCTTCCGTGTCTTCAAAATCCCTTTCGTCTATTTCAGGAATTTCAAAATCGTCATCGTCGTCGTTATTCTCTTCTTCTATAATATCTTCTTCCTCTTCTTCGTCAAGGAACATTTCCGAACCTTCCTCTTCGGCAAGTTTGTTTAGAGAAAGCATTTCTTCACTCTCTTCTTCCTCTTCTTCCTCTTCGTCAAGATAGTTTTTCCACTCTTCGTCTTTATCTATATCTACTTGATCTTTTTTATAATCCATCTCGTCCATACATTTAGAGCACATTTGCTCGCCTTCTTTGATATAGCGTTGATGACATACGGGGCAAAGTATCATCGTTTCTTGTTCTTGCTCTTCTTCGTCTACGGCAAAAACAAGTTGCGGACCTTTTTTAAGTTCCGCTTTACAAACGTCGCAATATTCTTCGCCTTCTTTGATATAATTAAGTTCGCATCTAGGGCATAAAACGTATTTAGCCATTGTTTTTCTTCTCCGTTTTTTTATATCATATATATTGTTAATAAAAAAAGTTTGTGCTTTATTGTTAACTTGCAGTATATTATATCCATAGCAATCCGTTTTGTAAACTATTTTTATTCGGCTTTTTTTAATTTTTTTCTCTTTTTTTATTATCGTTTTTCCTTTTTGCATTCAACTTAAAAAAAGAATGCTTTTTATTTCGTAAACTTTATCTCTGCATAGGCTTTTTATCTCTAAAAAACATCAGCACCCGCAACTTATATAAGATACGGGCACTGCTATGTGTAAACAATTTTTTAATAACTTATTTTGTAAATTTTTGTGTTTTTTTATGCCTTTTCTAAAAGCATTTTATCCGCCACCAAGGCAATAAACTCTCCGTTAGTAGGCTTTTCTGCACCAATGTATGCCCTTACGCCTAAAATACTGTTTATGTTTTCTATTCTTCCCCTGTTCCAAGCAACTTCTATAGCATGGCGAATGGCCCTTTCTACTTTACTTGCCGTGGTTTGATATTTTTTGCCTATCATAGGATAAAGTTTTTTTGTAATGTTATTTATTATCGCGGGGTCTTCAACCGCCATTTTTACACCCTCTCTTAAAAAGCTGTATCCTTTTATATGCGGCGGAATTCCAACGTTTATAAAAATATTGCTTATCCTTTCATCTAAAGAAGTTCTCCTGATTCTATCCGAACTTTCAACGTAAACAGACTCTTTCCCCTCTTCTAAAACGCCGTTCATTCTGTCTTTTAGCACGGAAAAATTAAACGGCTTAGTCATAAAATATTTTGCGCCCGCCTTCATGGTTTTTGCAATGATTTCTTCTCTGCATAAAGCACTTAAAATAATTACGTTGGTTTTCAATCCCGACTCTTTAATTTTGTCTAAAACCCAAAGCCCGTCGCACCCCTTTAACACAAGTTCCATCACCGTAAAATCCGGTCTTAATTTTTCTATAAGCGACAGCGCCTTTTCTCCGTCCGAACATTCCCCCACAACCGTAAATTCATGACTAGAAATAAATAGGTTTGCTAATTCTTGATTGTTCTCGTTTGTGTCTTGCAATAAAAATACCGACTTTTTCTGCATAAAACGACTTCCTTTTATAAAAATTTAATTTATACTTTCATTTTACTACATACTTTAATGAATTTCAATAGTTTTGAATACGAATTTTGTACAAAATTTAATTTATTTATAATTTTTTACAAAATTATGTCGAAAGGTGAATGTTTTTATTGCTTCACATAAGTTAGAAGGTCTTTTTATTACAAACAAAAAAGGACTTTCTAAACGAAAGCCCTTTTTTGTCGAATCTTTTATTTTTTACTTAAAATACTTTGTTGCGGTTTGGAAATACCAGTTAAGGTTTCCCACAACGTATCCTCTTACGGTTTTAACGTCTAATCCGGAAACTAAGAGTGCTTGATATTCCGTATTTGCCGTTGCAAAAGCGGTATCTTTTAACGCATCTTTTTGTTCCTTGGTTAAATTATCAAAGTCGTTAAGTCCGTAAAACGCTTGAGACAATTTTAACGCCGCTTCGTAGTTTTCTAACGTTTTTAAGCTATCCGCACCAACGGTATCTTTTTGATCGTCGGTAAGGCTTTCGTATAACGCTCTGGTTTCAGTAATATATTCCACCGTGGGAACACCGTCTTTCAACGCAATGTTTCCGTCGTTATCGGTATCAAAAACCAACTTTCCACCATCTAAAAGATTTGCAATGTTATCTATTCTTGCCTTAACGTAGCCAGCCATATCGGACTCGTCGTACTTTGCAAGCGATATTACGTTGTCAAAGAAACAAACGTCGTCCTCTTCTTTAAGGTTTTCGTTATTTAAAGAAACAACCTTAATATAAGAGCAACCCAAAGCCGTATTGTCGCTGTAAAAGGCGTAATCCCCTATTATTTCAGCACTATACCAATCGGTAGGAAGAGTAGAATCGCTTATTACCTGTTCTTTAGCATCGGCATTGTTAAGTTCGATTCTGGCAAGTTTCGTATTGCCGTTCAAATAATAAATATAATTACCTTGCTTTTTGATAAGCGTGCTTGCCTTATTTATAATGGCAACGGTTTTTTGAGAATCCGCATCGTTAGTTATTGCATTAGTCATTCTAACCGCACCGCTTTCGGTGTTTACGGTGTAAATTTCCGTCGGGGAAACTTTTAAAGATGTATCGGTAAGCACGGACGAATTCAAAACTTCCGCACCGGCAATTTTTTGATAAAGATTTGCCACGCCTACTGCTTTTACTATTTCACTGTTAACGGAAACGGTTTTCGTTTCTCCGTAATAAACCGTGCCGTTTTCTATATATTTTAGATTATAAAAGGTTTTAGTGCTCTCACCGTCCAAAACTAGTTTTGCACTTTCTTCCCCTGCTTTATAAGCGTAAATCTTATTATAGTCTGCCATTGTTCTAGAATAAGAAGAGTTTTTTTCTGCCTCCGCTTCGTCATACTTAGCGCTGTATACGGTATTTTTGAACACAACTACCGCATCTCCGCAAGAACCTTTATCCACAAACTTAAAAGATTCACTGTCAAACGTTTCCATTTCTTCCGTCTCAACGTCCGCCTTTGCAATTTCGGTGGTAACGTTTGTTGAGGTGTTGTAAGAAATAAGTCTGGTGTTTGCAGAATCGTAAACCACTGCGTAAACAACTCCGTTTGCTTCTACAAACCTATAATTGTCGCTAAGCGCTTGCGTTTTGAAAAACTTAATGGTATCCGTTCCGTCTAACTTTGTTCTTAAAAACTCTAGTTGAGAGTTTACTATTTGACCGGAAGTATCTCTATCGGTAGAGGGAGATGCGTAGTACACGTAATCTCCATAAATAAAAATTCCTGAAGTGTAATCTTGCGCTACCAAAAGTTTAGGAACGACAACACATCTTTCAGGATCTGCCTTGCCGCTAACCACGTCCGATTTTTTAACCGCCATAAGAGAGCCTTTTACAGGCACGCCAAAGGTATTGTCCACCGTTGTTGCGGGAAGCCCGTTGATATAATAGTAATAATTTTGCGTTTCAGAAACAAAGCCGCCGTTATAAATAACGTTGCCCCATTCTTTAAGCGTCACGTCGCCACTGCTCCAGTTGGAACTGCCGCAACCTACCGCGGTAAAACACGTTGCAAGTGCAAGCATGGCAATGATGATTTTTGATAAAAACTTTTTCATATATAACCCCGTTTGTTAATAGGTAAACTTTTTTTATTGCGCCGAATAGAATAATACTGCACGATAATATAAGTAGATATATTATATACTATATAAATCGGTTTTGCAATGATTTTTTTGATATTTTCGGTATTTTTATCTATGCGGGCGGTGTAAAAAATGGATAAATTCGGCATTTTTAAACTTTTAAATTCTTTTTGCGATTATTACGATAAAAACGTAAAAAACAAAAACGGTGATTCTTCGCAAGAAACGCCTGATTTAGGAAAGGCGGACTTAAATAAAAATTCCGTTTGCAATGATTGTAAAAATCGGAATAACTTGTCCGCCACGCCCGTTCCGCTTCAAGATAAAATGCTTGATACTATGCGGCGGCACGAAGAAATAATTAAAAGAGTTAACGCCGAAAAGCCTAAATAAATTTATAACCGTTTTCGGCGTAATTATTTCTTTTCAAACAATCCGTGAAAATAAAAAAGAGAAGCAAAACTGCTTCTCTTTCCGTTTTGATTTTTGCAAATTATCTCTTGGAGAATTGCGGTGCACGACGTGCTTTCTTTAAGCCGTATTTCTTTCTTTCCTTCATTCTGGAATCTCTGGTTAAGAAACCTGCTTTCTTTAAAGCCGCTCTCGTTTCGGGTTCTGCTTCTAATAAAGCACGGGAAATACCGTGTCTGATAGCACCGGCTTGACCGGTAAATCCACCGCCGCAAACGTTTACAACAACGTCGTACTTAGCGGAAGTTTCCGTTAAAGCAAGGGGTTGACGAACGATAAACTTTAAGGTATCTAAACCGAAATATTCATCTATGCTCTTATTGTTTATAGTAATTACACCGTCACCTGCGGGAAGCAAACGAACGCGTGCGATTGCTTTTTTTCTTCTACCGGTTCCCCAGTATTGAACTTTCTTTTTAGTAGTAGCTCTTGCCATTTTTACACCTCTTAAACTAACTTAAGGATTTCGGGCTTTTGTGCCTGATGATTGTGGTCGCCGGTTTTGTAAACTTTAAGTTTGCCAATCATTTTGCGACCCAAACTATTTTTGGGAAGCATTCCTTTAATTGCTTCGTAAACGGCTACGTCGGACTTGGTTGCCATTAAGGTTTTATATTGAATTTCTTTAAGTCCGCCGATGTGGCCGGTGTGATATCTGTAATATTTCTTTTCTAATTTTTTGCCGGTTAAAACAACCTTATCGGTATTGATTACTATAACGTAATCTCCGGTATCTACGTTAGGCGTGAAAGTGGGTTTGTTCTTTCCGCGAAGAATAGCAGCAACCTTAGAAGCAAGTCTTCCAAGTGCAATGCCTTCCGCGTCTACAACGTACCATTTTCTGACCACGTCTTGTTCGTGTGCCATATACGTCTTCATTGTGTATTTCTCCTTAATCGTTATTTTTTAGTTTTATATGCAAGGAAAAACAATTGCTTTTTTACGGTTCACGACGCCGTTTTAAGGGAGGGCTAATCCCAAAAGCACGCATTTTCCTTTATAAACGCCTAATTATCTTAAATTATTTACCCGTTATTGTCAAGCATTTTTTCGCTTTTTTGTGATTTTTACGCCTATTTTCTGTCGTTTACGGGCTTTTTACTACATATTGTGGTTGAAAAATTTTTAAGCCGCAATTTTTTTATTTATAAACGACCTTTTCTAAACAAAGTCCTTTCGCCGGCAAAGTGTTTCCGCCTAAATTTCTTTTGCCTGAAGAAATCATTTTTTTAAGCTCTTCTTCCGTCATTTTGCCGTAGCCTATCTTTAACAGCGTTCCCGCTATTATTCTTACCATATTGTATAAAAAGCCGTTTCCGCAAACGGTGATTTTTATATCTTCGCCTTTTTTTGCCACTGTTAAACGATAGATAATTCTCGTTGTAGTTTGTACGGAAGAGCCGCTAGAGCAAAAACTTTTAAAGTCGTGTTCCCCCGCTAAAATTTTGCTTGCGGCTTGCATTTTTTTTATATCTAACCCCTCGTCTACTCTAACGGCGTACCTTTCTTTTAAGGGGTTAGGTATTTCGCTTTGATACATAGAATAAACGTAAGTTTTCTTTTTCGCGCTTCTGCACGCATTAAAATTTTCCGCCGCTCTTTGGCTATTATAAACTCTTATATCCTGCGGCAAAAAAACGTTTAGTGCCTTTGCAAACTTTTCCGGCGGAATATTGCTTTCCGTTTCAAAATGGGCAACCTGCCCCTTTGCGTGCACTCCGGCATCGGTTCTACCGCTTCCCGTAACGGAAACTTTCTCTCCCGTAAGGCTTTCTAACGCTCGGTTAAGTGCCTCTTGAACCGTTTTCCCGTTAGGTTGAATTTGCCAACCGCAATAATCTGTTCCGTCGTATCCGACGGTTAGTTTAATCTTCATCTCTATACCGCCATCACAACGTAAAATCCGTTTAACAAAACCACGCCGATTATCAACCCGGCAACTAAAATAATTCCCAACAAATCTCTGTAAGACGATTTTAATTTTTTATATCTCGTTCTGTTTTTACTGCCGGCATAACACCTTGCATCCATAGCGTCGGCAAGCTCGTCCGCCCTTCTAAAAGAACTTATCAATAGCGGAATAAGCACGGGAATAAGCGCTTTTGCTCTTTTAAAAATATTTCCGCTTTCAAAATCCGCACCCCTTGCCTTTTGCGCTTTTATAATTCTATCCGTTTCGTCTAAAAGCGTGGGAATAAACCTTAAAGCGATGCTCATTATAAGTGCAAATTCGTGCACGGGAAACTTTATAAATTTAAGCGGATATAAAAGGCTTTCTATTCCGTCCGCAATTTCTACGGGTGAAGTGGTAAACGTAAGCAAAGAAGCACCCATTACTATAAGCGTAATTCTGCAAACGATAAACCCTGCGTTTAATAGCCCCAGATCCGTTATTTTTATTACCCAAAGTTCACACAAAACGTTGCCGTCCGTATTAAAAAGCAACTGCAAAACCGCCGTAAATATAACTATAAATATTACGGCTTTTATGCTTTTTAGAATCCTTAAAAAGGGTATTTTGGCAACCGTTGCCGTAATAACAACAAACAGCAAACACGCCGCAAACCCCAAAAAATGAAAACTGGAAACCAAAAATACCGCCACTATATACGCAATAGATAGCAAAATTTTTACTCTCGGATCCATTTTGTGCACAAAACTTACGGCGGGATAATATTGCCCGAACGTTATCTCTTTCATTACTCGTTCCCCCCGCCTAGCGCTTTTTTAACCGCACTGATAAAGCCCTCTTCGGTCAAATCGTTTTCGGCGTTTATTCCGTTTTCTTTCAATGCGTCCGTTAAATAAGCCGTAACGGGCAGGTCTAACCCTAACGCAATTAAATCTTCTTTTTTTTCAAACACTTCTTTGGGCGTTCCTACTGCATATAAAACTCCGTGAGAAAAAACGGCTAGCCTGTTGCAGTTTTCCGAAACCAAATTCATATCGTGAGAAACTATCACTATTGTTTTAACTATTCCGCCGTGCAACCTTTTTAACAGTGCGATAAACTCTTTTTTCCCAACGGGGTCTAAGCCTGCGGCAGGCTCGTCTAGAATAAGAATTTCCGGCTCGGAAACAATCACGCCCGCTATCGCAACTCTTCTTTTTTGCCCGCCGGACAACTCAAACGGAGATTTGTCTTTTACAGCATTATAATTAAGCCCAACCGTTTCTATTGCCTTTTTTACCTTTACTTTTCTCTCTTCTTCGGTCATTTTAGGAAAGAAATTCTTTAACCCGAATTCCACGTCGCTTTCAACGGTTTCGGCAAAAAGTTGATGTTCGGGATATTGAAAAACCATACCGACTTTTGCTCTCAAAGCCTTAAAGTCGCATTTTTTATCGCTTAAATCAAAATCTCCCACAAAAATTTTCCCGTGATCTTTTTGTAATTTTATAAGCCCGTTAAGATGTTGTACAAACGTGGATTTTCCGCTTCCGGTATGCCCTATTATTCCAAAAAAATCCCCGCTTTTTATCGTAAGCGAAACGTCGTCTAACGCTTTTACCGCAAGACTTTTGTTTTTTTCGCTATATACGTACGTTAAATGCTCGGTTTTAATTTGCATAATTCTTCTTTTAGCCTTTCTTCCGTTAAAATTCCTTGCGGAAGCTTTACTCCGTTTTCTATTAGTTTATCCGCTATAGCGGTTGCGGGCGGAAGTTCCAGCCCCATTGCCTTTATCACTTCTTTTTTAGAAAAAATTTCTTCCGGCGTTCCGCTTAGCGCAACTTCGCCTTTGTTTAATATTATTATTCTGTCTGAATCGACCGTTTCTTCCATATAGTGCGTAATTGCAATCACCGTTACTCCGTGTTCTTTGTTTAGTTTTTTCACTACGGAAAGAACTTCTTTTCTTCCTTTGGGGTCTAACATTGCGGTAGATTCGTCTAAAACCAAAATCTTTGGTTTTAGCGCTAACACGCCCGCTATGGCTATTCTTTGTTTTTGCCCGCCCGAAAGCCGCTCCGGAGAACGCTTTTTAAAACTTTCCATCACCACGCTTTTTAATGCAAAATCGATTCTCTCCCCTATCTCTTCTCTTGGAACACCGATATTTTCGGGACCGAAAGCAACGTCGTCTTCTACAATAGAGGCAACAAGTTGATTGTCCGGATTTTGAAAAACAACGCCTACTCTTTGCCTTATTTCAAAAAGAGAGTCTTTATCGGCAGAACAAAACCCGTCCACGGTTATTTTGCCTTGGTCGGGAATAAGAAGTGCGTTAAACAACTTTGCCAAAGTGCTTTTTCCGCTGCCGTTATGCCCTATGACAGACACAAACTCGCCTTCTTCTACGGCAAGGGATACGTTTTTTAGCACCTTATGTTTTTTATCGTAAGAAAAACTTACGTTTTCCGCTTTTAAAAGGGACATCTTTATCTCCAAAATACAATTTCAATTATTTATTATATCAAACGCACTCTGTTTTTTCAAGCAATTTTCAGCACTGTAAAAAGTCCCTTGTTTTATATAGACAAAATTTGCAAAATCTTTTTAGTTTAGCATTGACTATTTCGAATTATAATTGTATAATTATATAAGCTGTTTTACTATGTATAAACACGTTAAAATTATTACGGAGGACTATATATGAAAAAGATGACTATCGACGGTAATACCGCCGCAAGCCACGTAGCCTACGCCTTTTCCGAAGTTGCGGCAATCTACCCGATAACCCCTTCTTCTCCTATGGCGGAAGTTGCAGACGAATGGGCAACCGCAGGCAGAACTAATATGTGGGGTCAAAAAGTCAACGTTGCCGAAATGCAATCCGAAGGCGGTGCCGCAGGTGCCGTTCACGGCTCTCTTTGCGCAGGTGCGTTAACCACCACTTACACCGCAAGCCAAGGCTTGCTATTGATGATTCCGAATATGTATAAAATCGCAGGCGAACTTATGCCATCGGTTTTCCACGTATCGGCTCGTGCTCTCGCAGCGCACTCTCTTAACATTTTCGGCGACCATGCGGACGTTATGGCTTGCCGTCAAACGGGTTTTGCAATGCTTTGCGATTCTTCCGTTCAAGAAGTTATGGATCTTTCT
>CAYVPW010000034.1:0-11527 GCA_964453915.1 uncultured Christensenella sp.
GATAAATACTTAACGCGTTCGTTGATTTTGATAATGCAAGGGTCGATAACTGTATATAATTTAATAGAGGATAAATTGGAAAAACATGGGACTAAAATAGTAACTCCTCCACGGTCGTTTGAGGGATTAAAAAAATATCTTGAAGAAAATTATATTGAGGGAATAGTTTTTTGGAAAGACGGCGAACCCAAATGTAAAATCAGAAGAAAGGATTACGGTTTCCCGTGGAATAGGGAATAAGGGTGCAAGAGTGCAACGTAGATATAAAACAAGGGGGCAAATTGCCTCCTTATTTTTTTAGTCATTTTGTAGTTGCACACTTGATTTTGGGCGATTTTTTAGAGGTTTCGCAGTTCTACCGCAAAAAACCGCACGTTTTAGGTTGGCGGTTTTTTTATTTTGTTTAATACCGTTTTATATATAGGCATTAAAACCGTCGGAGTTAAATCGGCGGTTTTTTGCACTTTAATAAACGGGAAATAGTAGGTGCGTACTGTATTTTTGTTATAAGTTTTATTTGGTAGAATACGAAAATCATTTATTTATAGCAAAGTGCGCAGTTTTGAGGTTTTGTGCATTGATTTTTTTGCGGTTGCGTGATACAATATTTATAACAAAAAATAATTATAGGGGAACTTAAATGGACTATAAAAAATTACAAAACGGAAGCGATATAAGGGGCGTTGCACTTGAAGGAATAGAGGGGCAACACGTTAATCTAACGGAACAGGCTTCTAAGGATATTGCCAGAGGCTTTGCGCTTTGGCTTATAAAAAAGACGGGTAAAACCGATTTGAGAGTAGCGATAGGCAGGGATTCCAGATTGTCCGGAGAAACTTTGGTCGGATACGTGTCCGGCGAACTTGCGGCGCAAGGTATAGAAGTGACCGATTTCGGTATGGCAAGCACGCCCGCTATGTTTATGGCAACAATAACGGACGGATTTAGGTTTGACGGAACTATAATGGTCACGGCAAGCCACTTGCCGTTTAACCGCAACGGTTATAAATTTTTTACGGCAAACGGCGGATTAGAATCTTCCGATATAAAAGAGATTATTGCTTTTGCGGAAAGCAACGAGCAAACGGGGCTTATTTCTTCCACGGTTAAAAAGGGAGAATTTATGGACGTGTACGCTAAAATTTTAGCGGATAAAATACGCCTAAAAACGGGCGAAGAAAAGCCGCTTAAAGGCTTTCGCGTGGTGGTAGACGCCGGCAACGGAGCGGGCGGTTTTTATGCGGAAAAAGTGCTTAAACCGTTGGGCGCAAACACGGAAGGCAGCAGATTTTTAGAGCCGGACGGAAGTTTTCCTAATCATATTCCTAATCCGGAAAATAAAGAGGCAATGGCAAGCATTAAAGAAGCGGTAGCCCAAACGAAAGCTGATTTCGGTATAATATTCGATACGGACGTGGATAGAGCGGGCGCCGTTTTATCCGACGGAAGCGAATTGAACAGAAACCGTATTATAGCGATGCTTTCTGCAATATTATTAAGGGAACACCCGAACACTACCATCGTTACGGATTCTATTACGTCTACGGGGTTAAAAAAGTTTATAACGGAAAAGGGTGGTATTCATCACCGTTTTAAGCGTGGTTATAAAAATGTTATCAACGAATCTATACGCTTAAACAAAGAAGGACAAGACAGCCAACTTGCTATAGAAACTTCGGGACACGGTGCGTTGAAAGAAAATTACTTTTTGGACGACGGCGCTTATTTAGTGACTAAACTATTGATAGAATTAGCTCGCGGAAAGAAAAACGGTTATACCTTAGAATCGCTTATAAGTGAACTTGAAGAACCGGAAGAAAGCGTGGAATTCAGAATGAATATATTGCAAGAGGATTTTAAATCTTACGGGATAAAAGTGATAGACGCATTGACTGAATACGCTAAAAACCAAGAGGGGTGGGCTTTAGAAGAGAATAATTACGAAGGCGTGAGAATAAACTTTGACGATAAGCACGGAAACGGGTGGCTTTTGCTAAGATTGTCCCTTCACGACCCGCTTTTACCACTTAATATAGAGAGCAACGAAAAGGGTGGTGCAAAAAAGATAGCAACGCTGTTATACGGTTTTATTAAAAATTACGATAAGTTGTCTTTTGAAAGTATTAGCGAATTTATAAAATAGAAATACGGTAAAACATTAAAAATAAAAGTGCGCTTTTTATAAAGGCGCACTTTTTTGTATGATAATTTGTTAAAAGTTTTAATAATCGCCCGTATCGGCGGGGTTATCGTCGCAAACGGCGGCTTTAAGTTTTTTCCAAAAACTCTGTTTCACAGCGGTGGCTGCAACGCCGTTCTGCTCGTTTTGCGATAAAATTTTTTCGATTTCTTCTTTTATTTCGGGGTCAGAAACAACAAGTTTTTCTTCTACTTCTTTGCCCTTGAATTCGTTAAGGTTAAAAAAAGAATAAAACTTTTTTTTGAATTTGCCCCAAAATATTATAAACGTTGCGCCTAGCGATGCAATAATTACTGTGATAGAAGAAACTAGCGCAGTAGTTGCCGCAGGATCTATGTATAACATATTGTTAAATGTGTTTACTGTGTTTAACATATAAGCTCTCCGTTTAGATTTCTTTTTTTGCCAAAGATTTTAGTAGATATTGCGCACCGACTTTTGCAGAACAACCGTGGTTAAAAATCATTTGGTTAAATTTGTTTTGTATTATAGGTTTGTATTTTTCCGCACTGTCTAGTAGATATTTTACTTTTTCGCCAACGGAGTCTAGGTCTTCTTTGTTTAGGGAAATACCTATCTCGTCTCTTAAAGAAATTTCTATGGGTGTAAGCGGAATTTTAACATAGTTTTCGTTAGGGCATTTCATTTTTGTGTTTATAAACAGAGCGGGGCGATTAGTTGCAAAGCAAAATTCAGGGGCTATTCCGGACCAGTCCGTTATGATGAGGTCCGAAGAATAAATAGATTTGTTGCTTGCAAAGTCTAGTTCAAAAACTAAATGCTCTTTGTCGTAATCTTTATATTTTTCTACCAAAGCCTTCATTTGTCCGCCGAAACGCTTAACGTATTCTGGGTGTGGTCTTACGATTATCTTATAATCTTTACAATAAATTTTTTCTATAAGTTTGTCTATACAAGAGTCTAAAAGGTTATCTTCTTGCCAAGAGGGGGCAATCAGTATTTCTTTTAATCCGTTCTGTTGTTTTTCTTTTTCGGCGTTTTTGCCTGCTTCAGTTAAAAGATCCGCAAGCGGATATCCGAAACGAACTAACTCTTTTGCTTTTAAGTTATAAACTCTTTCAATTTCACGCATTTCTTTTTCTACGTGTTCGCCTACGCAAAAAATCGTATCGAAAGCGTCGAACGCACCCTCTCTAAAACTCATATGTACGCTCATCATATCGTGGGGAACGTATACGTATTCTACGTTTTTATCTACGAAAGAACGTTTTAGATAGTATTTATCCAGGTCCGGCGTTGTCATTACGAATACTTTACAAGACACCATCATCATAAGTATACTTGTTTTTTTAAGCCCTACGTAGTACGCTTTTATTCTGGGATTGTTTTTTGCAATATCGAAAATCACGTCTTTCGGGTCGTTGGTGACATAGTGAATTACTAAATTAGAGCGTGAAAGCAATTCGTTTGTTAAATCCTTAAAATACTTATAAAATCCGCTTTTTTCGGAGTAAAAAACAACGTGCTTATTCGCTACGCTTTTAAATCTTTTGTAATCGGCTTTTTCTCTTTTGCGGTTTTCTTTATAATTATCGTCCTTTTTATCTTCTTCTCCGAATTCTTTTGCCTTTTTTAACGCTTCACGGCTTTCCTCTAACGCTTGATAGTCTACATATTTTTTGGGATTTATCGCAACGTTCAACAAGTACATTTGTATAATAGACATAAGGTTGCTTGCTATCCAGTAAAGAGCAATTCCGCTAGGAACGAATATTCCCAAATAAAGTGAGAGCGCAACGCTTATAATCATTATGCCGTATTTGTTTAAGTTGTTTTGTTCGTGCTGTAAAACGTTGTCTAAATTTTGCGTAAAACAAAGCGCCCAACTAGATGCGCCTGCAAGCACGGGAACGATTAAATAAAGTCCCACGGCTTCGGACGGGATAACCGTTAAATTCATACCTAAAAAGTTTAATCCGAAACCGTCTACCGCAACTGTAATTTCAGAAAGGGTTTGTGTCGAAACGCCCTGTATAACGGTAGATGAAGTAATGCTGCCGCTTTTAATTGCGGAAATTATTTGAAGTTCGTATCCGGAAGAGGATAAGTCTGCACCGATATAGTTTGCAAGAGCGGTCACGTCCGCAGCGTTGAAAGAAAACAAATACGTAAGCGGGTGATAGATTATTCTTACAACCGCCAAAAGCAAAACAAGTTGCAGTATCAGCGGGATTATAGAAAGAGAAGGGTGATAGTGCTCTCTTTTAAAAAGTTTGCTTTGCTCGTCCGCTATAGCGTCCGTATTGCCGTATAGGCGGGCTTTAAGAAAGTTTACTTCCGGTTGGATTTTTACCATCAATATGGAGTTTTTTTGTATCCAAACAGAGATGGGCAATAAAACGAATTTGGTTGCTAACGTAAACAAAAGTATTGCCAAACCGTAGTTTCCTACTATTGCCCAACAACCTTTCATAAGGTATCCGAAAGGCAAGCTTATGTAGTGCATTAAGGTATCCATTTTTTCTCCCTTAAATTATTTTACCTGTTTTTTAATCGAAAAGATATCTGTTTAAGTTCGTTTCTTTGTTTAAGTTCCAGTTTGCGAAATCTCTTGCTGAACCGTTTAGCGCGTATTCGTATTGAACGGAATTAGAAGCCGTAAGGTTCCACGTATGCCAAAAGAATTGGCGCTCTCTGTTTTGCGGATTGTCTTTATAATAAAAAACCGATTCTCTGCTGTTTTTGTATTGACTAAGATTTTCCGATTCAAAGATGGTTGCCCACAAATCCGTATGAGAAACCTGTGCGTTGGATACGGTTAATCCTTGATTTTCGTAAGCCGAGCCGCGGCTGGTTTTGGAAGGCTTTACGAATAATGCGGAAAGGTTTTCCGTAGATAACGGAGAAAGGTCCGAAACTGCACTACCTTTTCCGTGATCCGCCGTTATTATTATCGTTGCATCGTCGTACACGCCGAGTTCTTTCATTTTTTTAAGATAAAGGTTTATAATCTTAAAACTGTTTTTTATAGAAACGTTAATATCGTCTTTGTTAGACGCTTTATTAAAGTTTTCGTCGTACTCAACGCTGTGGCAACCTTCTAGATGAATAAAAGAAAAAACTTTTTCTTCCGTGGTTGTAAACGGCGTAGAGTTTACGGCGTTGAACAGTTTTTTAGTATCCGTGCTGTTTTCGGGATTTTTAAGTTCTTCGCTTTGGTATTCTACTTCGCCGTTGATTGCCGAAGTAGAAACTTCCGCTACGTTTTTAATTAAATACGGCAAACATCTGTATAGGCTTAATTCCGTCATTCTCAATGCTAAAACCACGGGGCTGGTATTGTTTTTAAACGTGATGCTTTCTATTGAAGCGCTTTCCAAATTGTCGATATAGTCGGGCATATAATAGGCGTTATAATACGCATAGTAAGATTCGGTGTAAAGGTTTACGGAATATCCTTCTTGATCGAGTTTAGACAGTGTTTCGTTGTTTAAGTACGCATTGTTTAGGTAGTCTTTTCTTAACTCTCCTTCGTATTCTTTTTGCGTAAGCATATAGCAAACGGAAGGGTATGTGTGCCCGTAAAGTGAAGTTGCGTCGTTAAAATACGTAAATCCGGTTAGTTCGCTAAAAATTTCGGGGTGATTTTCTATTGCGGGTTCGGCATATTCTTTGCCGTCCATACGGTCTATGCAAAAAACGAATACGTTATTGTTGGTGGAAATTCTGGTGAGATTTTTAGTGGTTAAAAACGTTGGAACAAAATCAGGATCTTCTTCTTTCATTGCGTAAAGAGTGTTTCCTTGAAAACTTTTGTTGCCGAGCAACAAAGAGAAAAAGCCCGCTAATTGAGAGATTAGCAGTATTACGGATAAAAAGATGGTAAGCCCCCTTGTGAAGCCCTTGTTAAAAACGAATGTAAATAAAAGTGCAAAGCCCGCTTCCGCAACTATCCAAAATATAATATTAAAAACGGTTATCGCTACGGGTACGTTTCCGCCAAGTTCGTCTCCGCTGAGAGAACTGATGTAGCCGTTTAAAAAGTTCGTTTGCATAAAACACATAAAAAGCGTTCCCACTAAAATGCCGGATATAATCCTATACGCCGTTTTGGGAACGAGAAACAATACCGTAAAATTCAATGCGGAGAAGAAAATAAAGAATAAAAGACAAAACCAAATAAAGTTTTGAGCGGAAAACTGAAATTCGTTTACGTTGTGACAAAATATATCAAAGGGAACAGCAACGAAAATCATAAAAGGTAATGCCGCGGAGATGAGTGCGGCGGGGAGAATTCTTTTTTTTCTGTTTAAGAACGCGTTTTCTTTAGTGTGTTCTAGAGCCATAAAAACTCCTTTTGCAACTTTTAATAGAAAAAAGTATTATAGATGTATCATTATAATGTAGCCCGCTAGTAAATGTCAATAGAAAAATCGAAAAACGGGGTAAACGTGCGTTCGTTTGGGCTTTACGGCAAGATTACCTGAAAATGGAAGGACGATTGCTTAAATAAAAAGGGAATATGTAAAGAAAATACTTGAAATGATAAATTTTTTGTGATAAAATATACGAGAATGACTTACTGTGTGTTTTTGCACCGTAATGAAAGAGACTTTTTTCTTATAAAAAAATTAACGGAGCGTGTAAAATGGAAAAATTTCGTATTGAAAAAGACACGATGGGCGAAATGAAAGTCCCTATGGACAGATACTGGGGGGCTCAAACTCAAAGAAGTTTTGAGAATTTCAGAATCAGTACAGAGAAAATGCCTTTTGAAATAGTTAAGGCTTTCGGCGTGCTAAAAAAAGCGGCTTGTCTTGCTAATTTTGAATTGGGTAAAATTTCCGAACAAAAGAAAAATCTTATCTCTTCCGTTTGTGACGAAATAATGGAAGGTAAACTCGACGGGCATTTCCCGCTTGCGGTTTGGCAAACGGGCAGCGGCACGCAGTCTAATATGAATGTTAACGAAGTAGTCGCAAACCGCGGAAACGAACTTGCCGGCGAAAAGATTCTTCACCCTAACGACGACGTAAATAAAAGTCAAAGTTCAAACGATACTTTTCCAACGGCTATGCATATATCCGCAATTTCTGCGATAGAAGACAACCTTATCCCCGCAATGGATAAGTTGATAGAAACCTTTAAGCGTTTAGAAAAGGAAAACGAAGGCATTGTCAAGAGTGGAAGAACCCACTTGCAAGACGCTGTTCCGATTGCTTTTTCGCAAGAGATAAGCGGTTGGAGGGCGATGATAGAAGCAAGCAAGGCGCAAATAATTGCTTCTTTATTCGGATTAAGAGAGTTGGCGCTTGGCGGCACGGCTGTCGGTACCGGACTTAACGCACCTAAGGGATTTGACGAATTGGTTGCTAAAAAGGTTAGCGAGATTACCGGAAAAGAATTTATCACTTCTCCCAATAAATATCATTCGCTTACTTCTAAGGACGCACTTGCGTTTACTCACGGCGGGTTAAAGGCACTTGCTGCAAACCTTATGAAAATAGCAAACGACGTGCGTTGGTTGGCTTCCGGCCCGCGTGACGGTTTGGGTGAAATATTTATTCCGGAAAACGAACCCGGTTCATCTATAATGCCAGGTAAGGTAAATCCCACGCAATGCGAATCTATGACGATGGTATGCGTTCAAGTAATCGCTAACGACGTTGCGGTTGCAATGGGTGCTTCTCAAGGCAATTTTGAATTGAACGTATTTATGCCCGTTATTATATATAACTTTTTACAATCCGTAAGGCTTTTAGCGGACGGCATTACTTCTTTTGAGAAAAACTGTGTGACGGGAATAAAGGCTAACAAAGAAAAAATGCATCATAACCTTTATAACTCTCTAATGCTTGTCACTGCTCTTAATCCTTATATCGGATACGAAAACGCTGCAAAGACGGCTAAAAAGGCTTATAAAGAAAACATATCCTTAAAAGAAGCGTGTGTTGAGTTGGGCTTTTTGACGGCGGAGAGATTTGACGAAGTGTTTAAGCCTGAAGAAATGGCTTATCCCCAAAAATAAAAAACGGAAAAAACTTTTATATAAGGTACTGATATGAAAATTTGTTATTACCCCGGCTGTACTCTAAAAACTAAGGCAAAAGAACTTGATAAATACGCAAGGCTTTCTGCTAAGGCTTTGGGTGTAGAGATGGAAGAAATTGAAAACTGGCAGTGTTGCGGAGCTGTTTATCCTATGGCAAAGGACGAAATAGCTACCAAACTTTCGGCGGTAAGGGCTTTGGATTACGCAAAGCACAACGGCGGAAAGTTATTGACGCTTTGTTCGGCTTGCCACAACGTGATTAAGCGTGTAAACGACGATATGAAAAACGACGAAAATATTCGTTTTAAGGCAAACAACTATCTTGCCTTGTCCGAACCGTATTCCGGCGAAACGGAAGTTTTACATTATTTGGAAATGTTAAAAAACGTGGTTGGATTCGACAATATCAAGAAAGCCGTCGTTAATCCCATAAACAAAAAGATAGGCGCTTACTACGGTTGTTTGCTTTTGCGCCCCAGTGGTGTTTTGGCTTTTGACAATCCAGAGAATCCCACTATTATAGAAGATTTTATAAAGGCTATCGGCGGCACGCCCGTTTCTTATCCTATGAGAAACGAGTGTTGCGGCGCATACGTTTCGTTAAAAAATAAAGAGTTGCCCGCAAAGAGAAGTCGTATGATTTTAGAAAGTGCAAAGGAAAAGGGTGCGGAAATAGTTATTACCGCTTGCCCGCTTTGCTTATATAACTTAAATGTAAACGGAGACGGAATTCTTCCCGTTGCGTATTTTACAGAACTTTTGGCAGAAGCGTTGGGGGTTAAACAATGAATAGAGAAGAATACGTAGAAAATCTTAATTTGCTTAGCGGAACCGACGTAAAAAAGTGTATGAAATGCGGCAAGTGTTCCGGTAGGTGTCCTGCTTTCCACGATATGGATATAAAGCCCCATCAATTCGTAAGTTATTTGATTAAGGGAGACGTGGAAAAGCTTTTACAAAGCAAGGCTATATGGAACTGTCTTTCTTGTATGGCTTGCGTAGAGCGTTGCCCGAGAGGCGTTGCTCCCGCAAACGTTGTTGAAGCGGTAAGACAAACCGTTATCAGAGCACAAGGCAATAACGGACTTAAAGCGGAAGATATTCCGCCGATAGTTGACGAGGTTATTCCGCAACAGTTGTTGGTAAGCGCATACAGAAAATATAACAAATGATTTTAATGTGAGAGAGATATAAGATGCAAAGAATTGGTGTTTTTGTTTGTTGGTGCGGAAGCAACATAGCGGCAACCGTAGACGTGGAACGTATTTCCGAAGTCATTAAAGCGGAACCGAACGTTGTTTTTTCTGCAAATTATCAGTATATGTGTTCTGAAAACGGACAACAACTTATTAAAAAAGCCATAAAGGATTATAACCTTACTGGCGTTGTAATAGGTTCTTGCTCTCCCAGAATGCACGAGGCTACTTTTAGAAAAGCAGCGGAAAGCGTAGGATTAAACCCCTATATGGTGGAAGTTGCAAATATTCGCGAACAGTGTTCTTGGATACATAAGGATAAAGAAGAGGCGACCGAAAAGGCGCTTATCCTTATAAGAACGGCTATTGCAAAAGTAAGGCTAAACACACCGCTTACCGCAGGAGAAAGCCCTGTGACTAAACGCGCTTTGGTTATAGGCGGCGGAATAGCAGGTATTCAAGCGGCGCTTGACATTGCAGATGCGGGCTTTGAAGTAGATATAGTGGAAAAGAACGCAACTATCGGCGGAAGAATGAGTCAGCTAGATAAAACGTTTCCTACGTTGGACTGCTCCGCTTGTATATTGACGCCTAAAATGGTTGATTGCTCTCAAAACGAAAAAATCAACATTATTTCTTATTCCGAGATAGAAGAAGTAAAGGGTTTTGTAGGAAATTTTAACGTTAAGATTAGAAAAAAGGCAAGATACGTTGATGAAACGAAATGTACGGGCTGTAAGGTTTGTATGGAAAAATGCCCTTCTAAAAAAGGTCTTAACGAGTTTAATATGAACTTAAACAACCGTACCGCAATATATATTCCTTTTGCGCAAGCAATACCGAACGTTGCGGTAATAGACCCTGAACAATGCCTTAAATTAAAAACGGGCAAGTGTGGAATTTGTCAAAAATTCTGCGGTGCGGGTGCTATCAATTACGAAATGAAGGACGAATTTATCGATAGACAATACGGCGCTATCGTTGTTGCTACCGGGTTTAGACCGATTAAATTAGACAACTTTGGTGAATTCGGCTATCAAGAAAATAAAGACGTTATCACTTCTTTAGAACTAGAAAGACTTATGAATGCGGCAGGTCCAACTAACGGTGTGTTGCTTCGCCCGTCTGATAATACTCACCCCAAGGTGATTACGTTTATTCAATGCGTAGGTTCTAGAGACGTGTCCGGTTGCGGCAAGCCTTATTGCTCTAAAATTTGTTGTATGTACACGGCTAAGCACGCAATGCTTATCAGAGAAAAATATCCGGATACAGAAGTTCACGTTTTCTATATTGACATTCGTACGCCCGGCAAGAATTACGACGAGTTCTACAGAAGAGCGGTGGAACAATACGGCGTTGACTATATTAAAGGTATGGTCGGCAAGGTTTATAACGAAAACGGCAAGTTGATGGTTCAAGGTTCGGATTTATTAAACAACGAACAAATAGTAATACCTTCTGACTTGGTTGTTTTGGCTACGGCTATAGAGCCTGAACCTTCCGTAAGAAAGATAGCTACGCTTCTTACCGCAAGTATAGATACGAATAACTTCCTTAACGAATCTCACCCCAAACTTCGCCCTGTGGAAAGTCCTACTGCCGGCGTATACCTTGCGGGTGTTTGCCAAGGACCTAAAGATATTCCCGAAACGGTTGCGCAGGCTTCCGCTTGTGCGGCAAAGGTAATAGGGCTTTTGGTTAAAGACCATTTAAAAACTAATCCTTGCGTTGCAAGTCCTAACGAAAATATGTGCAACGGTTGCAGTCAATGTGCAAACGTTTGTGCTTACGGCGCTATCACTTACGTGGATAAAGAATTCCGTTTGGGTGGTGGGAAAACGGAAGTAAGAAGAGTTGCATCTGTAAACCACGCAGTTTGTCAAGGTTGCGGTGCTTGTACGGTCACCTGTCCTTCCGGTGCTATGGATTTGAGCGGGTTCTCGTCTAAACAGATTATGTCGGAGGTAGAGGCTATATGCAAAAGATAGAAGATAAGCACGTTCCGAATATAGTTGCTTTTTGTTGCAACTGGTGTTCTTATGCTGGGGCGGACCTTGCCGGTTCTGCAAGGCTTTCTTATCCTGCAAACGTAAAGATTATAAGAGTACCCTGCTC
>CAYVPW010000035.1:0-9334 GCA_964453915.1 uncultured Christensenella sp.
ATATTCACATTTTAAGGTTTATATGAGTTTTAACGAAACAAAGCAACACGGCAAGGCGGATTTTCCGTTTGAAATATACTATTTAGATAAATCGCACCCAAGATACGAAATGGCTTTTCATTGGCACGCTTCTTTGGAAATCATAAAGGTTTTATCGGGCACTCTTAGCATTACTCTAAACAATAAAACTTTTATTGCACAAGAAGGAGACGTTTATTTTGTAAACTCAGAGGTAGTTCACGGAGCAACCCCCAACAACTGCGTATACGAATGTTTGGTATTTAACCCCGCTTTTTTAAAAAACGGAAATCACGGTTTTGATTCTTTTATAGACGGGTTGATAAACCAGCATACGTTTATACACACCAAAATAAAAGACGAAGAAGTTATAAAAAAAGTTGACGAGTTGTTTTTTTCTATGCAAACTCCGAAAGAAGGCTATCAATTTAGCGTAATCGGCAACCTTTGCCTTTTATTTTATAAGATAATAGAAAAAAGATTGTTTGCTTCTAACTTTGCAGACTTTTTAGAAAAAGAACAAAGCGTTATAAAACTTAAAAGGGTGTTAAAGTATATTAGAGAAAACTTTGCCTTAGATATTACCCTATCTGATATGGCTGCGGTTGCAGGTTTTTCTACCAAATATTTCTGCCATTATTTTAAAACGATGACAGGAAAAACGCCCGTTGACTATTTAAGAACTTTCCGCATAGAACAAGCGGCAAGAAAACTTATAGAAACGGACGAACCTATTACGGATATTGCGTACAACTGCGGATTTAACGATTTTAGTTATTTTATAAAAACTTTTAAAAGCATAAAAAAAACCACTCCTAAAAAATACAGGAGCGGAATTTAGTTATTCTATTATTTAATTTCTATTTTGCTTATATCACCAAAACTAATATCCGTTTTAATTATTCTAATTACGCCGAAAACCTTATCTAAAAAGCTCACTGCGCCGCTTATTTTTTCGTATCCGCCGTCTTTATAAAACTCCACAACAACCAAATCGCCTTTTTTTAACTCCGTCATCTTTTGATTCAGGTCTAAAAGTTCTTCTTCCGTAAGTTCTCTCTTTTCGGAAATCACCCTTTCTTTATCTCTTATGGCACTATAATAGCCCCTTAAAGCGGCAAAAGGCATAAACTGTTTAGCCCTGTCGCTTTTACTCATCTTCACCGCTTTTGTGCCCTCCTATCATCTTATTCCTTTCTCTAGCCGTTGACCTGTCCGTATAACTAGTCGCTTTAAGTATGGCGTTTTTGCCGTATTTTCTCCTTATATCTATAAGCGTTTTTTGTAAGTCTTTTTCTTTTTTTTCACCCTCTATATCCGTAAAAAAATCCAAAGTAGTAAAATCTTCCGAAACAACGTTATTCAGCCCAACGTTTATCTTTCTTATGGGAACGTCTTTTTTTACGGTTGAAAAGTAATATTCTTCAAAATATTTTATTATATGCTTATAAGAGTTAGTATACTTATCCATTTTTAGGCTACCGCCCGTACCGCCGCAAGTTTTATCTGAATATCCCACGGATAAAAAGATACCGTTTGCAACGCAATCTTTTTCAACCAGCTCTAAAACCAAACCGTCTACCATTTCTTTTATAATCGTAAACGCATCCGTATAATTATAATCGGAAAACAAAATTTGCCCGTTAGATAAAGAACAGTTTTTAGTTTTGTAATTTTGAATGTCTTTTATTGTGCAAGGTTCTATTCCATAGGCGTGGTCTATTATAAGTTCGGCATTTATCCCGAATTCTTTATACAAAATTTTTTCGTCTAACCGAGTAATTCCATAAAGGTCGTAAACACCCAAACGCTCTAAACGCTTTGCAATTCCCCTACCTATATTCCACACGTCCGTGATAGGTCTATGATGCCAAATGTTTTTTTTGAATTCTTCTAAATTCAATATCCCTATAAAATCTTTTGCGTGCTTGGCTGTAATATCTAACGCAACTTTTGCCAAAAACAAATTAGTTCCTATCCCTACGGTTGCCCTTATACCCGTTCTTTTAAAAACCTCTCCCGTAAGCATTTTTGCAATGTCTACGGGGCTTTTATCGTAAATTTTAACGTACTCCGTAAGATCTATAAAGCACTCGTCTATAGAATACACGTGTATATCTTCTGGGCTTATATAATCTAAATAAATCCCGTAAATTTCCGCAGATTTATCTACGTATGCTTTCATTCTGGGCTTTGCAACTATATATTCTATAGATTTCGGAATCTCAAAAATTCTGCAACGATTTTTAACGCCTAGTTCCTTCATTGCGGGACTTACCGCAAGGCAAATAGTCCCACTGCTTCTATCGGGGTCGGCAACCACCAAATTAGCCTTAAAAGGATCAAGCCCGCGTTCCACACACTCTACGGACGCAAAAAAGGATTTTAGGTCTATACAACAATACACTCTATTATCCATTATGCTCTCTCCTTTTTAGATTTATGCCTTTAATAATTTAAGGGCGAGAATCTCCCGCCCTTAAAACTTAATATCAATCGTTAAACAAACCGAATTTAACAAAAGAATAACTATCTCTTTCTTTGCTACTCTTTCCGTTTTCCCACGTGCCTAAAAGTTCAAAAGTTTCCGGTGCTACTATAAACGGTTCTTCTGAATCTATGCAGTGATGCGGGCCCATTAGGTTTCTGTTAGAAGAATACAAGGTTATTTCGGCAATATTTTCGCCTTTTACCAAATAATCGCTAAGGTCAACTTTCGTGCCGAAATAAGATTTTTTAACCTCTTTTCCGTTAACCTTTATATCGCAAAGGTGGAATCTTCCTTTAAGATTAAGAACGGGGGCAGTTCCGTCGTAATAAAACTTCTTTTTCAACACAATGCTTCCCGAAAAGAACGGATATCCGTCCGCAACGGTTTCTTCTATTTCTTTCTTCTTTGTGCCGATATAAAAAGAATTACCGATTAAAACGTTCTTTTCTTTACCTTTTATCAACCCATCGTCTTCGTAAACGGCAAAATCGCCGAATAAATAACAAGCTTCTATCGTAGTGTCGTATGCAAGGCAATTCTTTAAGCCTTCGGTCACGTTTTCGCCGAATAGCGCATAATAAACGTTTTCGCCCTCAAAGAAACGTATTTTTATAACCGCTTCGTTTTTACCCTTCTTTACCAGTTTAGTTATATCCGCTTTTGCAATTTTCTTTTCAAAATCGGACACACCGTCAAACTTTAACTCCGTGCCGTTAACTTTGCACCAAACGTTATTCATATCTTCGGTTAAAAAACATATTTGCTTAGGTTCTTCTTTAACGTTAAATTCGTATTTTAAATATAAATCCCCGTCGTAGTGGAGTTTTAGCATTTCGTTAAACACGCCCATATAATGGCACGGCTCGCTATACTTTTCCCCGTCAAAAGAATACCTTAAAGTATCAAGCGTCATATAATTGCCGCTGTCTTTTACAAGTTCAAACTTGCCGTCTAAAGTAAATTCCTTCTTCTTTTCAACGTATTCGCACTCTTTGTCAGATAGTTCCAACAAATAAGATTGCCCCGCTTCAAAATCTAACTTTTTAGAAATTTGTTTTTCTTCTAACGTCTCTAAATCGATAGATTTAAAACTTTTAAAGTTTCCGCTATACTCAACGGTAAACGCCTTATCCGTGCTAAGGTTCGTTGCAAAAAGCAATTCTTTACCCTTGTATTTTAGGTGTATAGAACGCACGGAAGTTTTTATATCATCTATTCTATAAGGCTGTGCCGCCGCAATTTCTTCTAGGGTTATGTTAGACTTAAAAGAATATTCGTGTTCTTCTCCTTCCATATAAGACGGCATTTCGTCTCTAAACAACATTTTTCCGCCGTCCGAATAGAACTTTTCAAACAAGTTTGCAGAAAACTTACCCATCGTTAAAGTTCTGGGGAAAATAACGTAGTCGTACGTGCACTTTCCCACTTTTAACTTTCCGTTTGCCGTGGTAGCTTTGCCTTCGTTTTCCATTACCGTTTCGTCTATTAAGTGATAAGGAATATTCATCTCAGACAAAATCTCGCAAGTAGCGTAATAACTGATGTATTTTTCGCGCAGAACGCCCATATTTTCACGCTTAAAGTCAAAATAAAGACTTCTTATCGGGAAAAATACCGCAACGTTTACCAACTCTTCGCTTTCGCCGATAACGTACCCTAAACGGGCGAAGAAATCGTTAAAACTCTTTAAGTCTTTTCTTCCCCACGGCGTGACCCAAGAATAGTGAGAAGGATAATCTCTTTTTCTTTGCCCTACTTCAGAATACGGCAACAAGTGCTGACACATTGTATTTACGCCGTTTACGTATTGCCATTCGCCAAGCGCTTTTAACTCTAAAGGAGTCACGTCCCACCCGCAAAGAGCATACGTTTCGGTTAAAACTTGCTTTTTGCCTAGCTGGCGAGCAACTGAAGAACATTGTCTTGGGAAAAAACTTCCGTCCATATAGCGGCAAAGTTTATCAACGCCCGGAATATGCTCGTACTGATAGAACGGCATAATTCCACCGCAACAAGCCATTTGCAATTCCATGTCGCCTTCTTCGATATAGTGACCCGTTAATTTCAATCCGTTTTCATCGCACCAGTCGTAAATCTTTTTTGCAAAATTTTTAAGCATAAGCGCTTGCATAGATAACCAATATTTATATCTAAACGCTCTATACCCTTCTTTTTCTACAAACATAAGACCAAGCCCGTCTAAAATGTCTTCGTTATAAGTTTCTTTAAAATAATCTTTCAACACCTTGGTATATGCGTGATGCCAACGGTAATACTGCGGCTCGTCCGTAAAAAATCCTGCCAACTCTTTACTGAAATTTTTGCCGTAGCGTTTTTTATACTCTTCGTGGGTAAGTGCAATAAACTTATCCATTACTTCGCCGTTTAATATATCGGCGGTAGACGGAGAAATATGCTCGTAAACGTTTAAAAATTTACCGTTTCCGCCTTCGTTTACCCTTATCAATTTTTCGCCGTCTATATTATAAGAAACCAAAGAGTTTTTATCAAACTCTCCTATAGTATACGTTAAATATCTGTCGCAATTTTGCGGGTCTTCTAAAAGTTTTCCGCCCGCAAAACCGGAAGGCCAACCGTTTTCGTCATAAGCCCAACTATCCATTTTTAACTTTTTGCCAGCGTCCGTACAAGTTTTTATGCAGTTAAACCAGTCGTCGCTTAAATATTCGGTTTTAAGTCCACCGCGAGCGTGCATAAAATATCCGCCGAAGCCGGACTTTTTCATCCACTCTATTTGGTTCTCTAATTCTTTCGGTTCTAGTTTATCGTTCCAAGACCAAAACGGTATTGCTCTATAATTATTTATCTTATCTTTTTTTAGCGTTTTTATCAATTTATCGGCCATTTGATTTTCTCCTTTTTGCCGTAAGTTTTACTATTAGATTTTAACATATAAACCAAGTCTTTTCAAGCAATAATAATAAAATTAAATATTTATTTTAAACGGCTTTTTACAAAGAAAAAAACCGCCTTCAAAAAAAGAAAACGGTTTAACTTTTGTATTAAATAAAATATTAAAAATCACTTTGTAATCGTCACCTTATTTAATGCTCTGGGATGATCCGGATCGTTGCCTATTTCGCAACTGATTTTACAAGCAAACATCTGTGCAAAAAGCGCAAAAGCGAAAATTGCAAATTCTTCTTGAACGCTAAAATCTATAAACGCATCGTTGCACTTTGCAAACTTGCCCGTTAAAACGCAATCGTTTGTCACCAATAAAACGGGCGCTTTAAGACTTAACATTTTTTCTATACACTGAATTTGGTCTGCACGAATGATACTTTGAATCTCTTCGTCTGCCGAATTCTCCGCACAAAAGATAACTACGGGCGTATTTTCGTTTACCATAGCAAGCGGCCCGTGATAAAACTCACTGCCGGCATAGCCTTTTACGTGAACGTAGCTTGTTTCTTGCAAAATAAGCGCAGCTTCTAGCGCAATAGCGTAAACTAATCCCCTTGCCAAAATAAAGCCACTGCTCATATCCTTAAATTTTTGCGCATATCTAGAAGTTTCTTTATCAATCTTTGGCAAAACGTGCGCTATGTAAGAATTAAGATTTTTTAGTGTAAATAACGCTTCTTTATCTTCAGATAATTCAGAAGCCAGCCAAGACAATAAAAACAACTGCGCACTGAAAGTTTTTGTAGACGCAACCGTTCTCTTTTCTCCTGCATTACAATAAAGGTGAAATCTTGCTTCCTTTGCCAAAGGGCTGTTTTTATCGTTTGTTATAGCAACGGTGATGGCGCCTTGTTCGTTGCCTTTTTTAACCACCTCCAAAACGTCCGCCGCTTGTCCGCTTTGGCTACAAGCAATAACTATGCTGTTTGCATAGTTTATTTTGCCTTTATAAAGAGTAATAACGCTAGGGGCGGAAAGCCCTACCGTGTAGTTTGATTTTACTTCTAAAACGTATTTAAAATAAGTCAAAGCGTGGTCGCTTGCGCCACGGGCAACCGCCACAAAGTTTGTTGCATTACTTGCCTTTATGCTTTTAACAAGTTCTTTCATTCCCTTGCCGTTTACTTCCATAATGCTCCCCAAAACGGACGGGGTATCGCTTATGTCTTTCCACATTAAAGTCTCTTTGTAATCCATAAAACTTCTCCTTTGCTATCTTTTTACATTTTACCACCCGTATACTTTTATGTCAATAGCATTTTTCGGTTGTTTTTAGTATAAAAAATCAAAAAAATTGCGCCTACAAAAAGTAAACGCAATTTTCAAGAAAAGATTATAACACTTTGGATAAAAACTCTTTAAGTCTTTCATCCTTAGGATTAGCAAAAAATTCTTTAGGCTCTGCTTGCTCTTTTATAACGCCCTCGTCTATAAAAATAACTTTAGAAGCAACTTCTCTGGCAAAACCCATTTCGTGCGTCACGACAACCATCGTCATTCCGTCGTCCGCAAGTTTTTTCATAAGGTCTAAAACTTCACCTACCATTTCGGGGTCAAGTGCACTCGTAGGCTCGTCAAATAAAATAACTTTTGGATCCATTGCAAGCGCACGAACTATCGCTATACGCTGTTTTTGACCGCCGGATAAAGTGGAAGGATAAACCTCCGCCTTGTCTTCTAGCCCGATACGCTTTAATAAATCCATTGCCTTTTCGTATGCCTTTGCCTTTATTTCGGCTTTATTTTGATAAGATAACGAAATCAACGGAAGCTTATCTTCTTGTTTTTTAAATAAGTTTTTTAACTTTATAAAAAAGTTAGCCGTTTTTTGCTCTCTTAACTCTTTTTTTGCCACCAAAACGGGTGCAAGAGTAATATTATCTATAACTTTTAAGTTGTTAAAAAGGTTAAACTGTTGAAAAACCATTCCTATTTTTTGACGGTGTTTGTTGATGTCTACCTTCATATCGGCTAAATTTTCGCCTTCAAACATAATCGCACCGTCGGTAGGGTCTTCCATACAGTTTATACAACGCAAAAACGTAGATTTTCCGCAACCGGAAGGTCCTATTATGGCAATAACTTCTCCGTTATAAATATTTAAGTCTATTCCTTTAAGAACTTCTAACTCTCCGAAATTCTTTTTTAAACCTTGTATTTGCAACAATGCGTTTTCTTCGCCGATAAAAGGTTCGTTAAATTGTTTTTCGCTCATTTTTATTAAATCCTTTTTCAATTAGTCTTATACCTATGGTTATCAAAACGACTAACACTATATAAACTAGCGCAAGCACCAAATAAGGAATTATATAAGAATACATTGCACCGCCTATCGCTTGGAAAGCTCTGTATAAATCTACAACGGTTATAAAACTTACAACCGAAGTCTCTTTTACCAAAGATATAAATTCGTTTCCTAAAGTAGGTACGATATTTTTTATCGCTTGCGGAACAACAACCTTAAACATAGTAGGCCAAAAACCTAGTCCCAAAGCCCTGCCCGCTTCCATTTGCCCTTTGTCTACGGAATTTATTCCGCCTCTCATTATTTCTGAAACGTAAGCGGCACTGTTCAGCCCGAAAACTATTATTGCTTCTATTACGGGGTTTATTGTTATTCCTATCAAGGGAAGCAATATATAGTGAGCAAGCAAAAGTTGAACAACCATAGGCGTACCACGGAAAAACGCAACGTACACTACGCAAATTTTATCTAAAATTCTTGGCATTAGTTTATATTTGGGCATTACCTTTACTATTGCTATAAGCATACCCAAAACTATACCGATTAAAAGTCCGAAAACCGCTATTTCCACAGTGGCTAACAACCCGTCTAAAACGGTTTTATATCCGCCCCTGCCTATAAACAGTTCTACAAATTTATCCCATCTTAATTCATTCATAATTTTTCATTTACATAACGAATGGCTAAGCGGATAAAATTCCGTTTAGCCAACCGCTCTTTTTTATTATTTTATTTATTACTTATTTGCGCAAAGAACTGCAAGAATGTCCATAACGGTTTCACATTCGTCTAATGCTTCGTTGGTTTTCAAGCAAACAACTACTTGTGCGTTTTCGTAGTAGTTGTTAGCAAAGTCTACGCTTTCGCTACGGTCTTCAGTCACGGTAAGAGCTGCCGCAGCAATGTCTGCAGTACCTTGTTGAACAGCGGTCACAACAGATTCAAATGCCATATTGTCAATTACTAATTCTTTGCCGATGTTATCTGCAAACAATTTTATAATTTCCATATCGATTCCGTAGTATTTATCGCCTTCGATATATTCAAACGGAGCGTATTCTGCGTTAGTTGCAACGATAAGTTGGTTTCCGGAAGCGTCTTTTACCGCACTTTGAACGCCTACAAAACTATCGGAATCACCGGTAAGATATTTTGCTTTGATTGCATTAACGGTATCTGCATTTTCTTCAAGGAAAGCATTGAGTTGAGCTTTAATGTCAGTTTTGTTCTTATTAACGCCCATTGCAAAATATTCGCTTCCGGTAAGTGCTATATCAATATACTTAACGTCGTTATTATTGTTGCAAAGATTGATTGCTACTGCTTTATCTACTACAACATAATCTAAAGAACCGTTCTTTAAGTCGATTAAAGCAAGAGAGGGGTTTGCATAAGCCTTTGCTTCGGTACCTTTTAAGTAGGTTGCAAAAGTATAACCCGTGGTGTCCGTTTGCGCACCGATCTTTATGCTTGCTTCATTGCCGCAAGCGGTTAAACCGAATACGCAACTGATTGTAAGCAACGCCGTTGCTAAGAGTGTTAAAATCTTTTTCATTTTTCTTTTCTCCTTTTTGCCGTTTTGTTTGCGGCTTGTTTATTACAGTACACACTTTACCACTTTGTTTTTTTATTGTCAAACATTTTTTGCATAT
>CAYVPW010000036.1:0-9099 GCA_964453915.1 uncultured Christensenella sp.
TATTATAAAAGATAAAAAAGATTAAATAAAAAAGCGAGAGAAATTTTCTCTCGCTTTAACTTTTAGTTTTTTTTTACTTATTTAACAACGCTTTTGCTTTTGCAACTACGTTTTCTACGGAAAAGCCGTATTTAACGAAAAGTTTACTTGCGGGAGCGGAAGCCCCGAAGGTAGACATTCCGATAACGTCTCCGTCTAAACCGACGTATTTATACCAACTCATAGGAGCGCCTGCTTCAACGGCAAGTCTTGCTCTAACGGTTTTGGGAAGAACGCTTTCTTTGTATTTATCAGATTGCTTTTCAAAATCTTCCATACAAGGCATAGAAACTACTCTTGCGTCAATGCCTTCTTTTGCCAATTCTTCTTTTGCGGAAACTATAAGATTAACTTCGCTTCCGGTTGCCATAAGAATTATATCGGGCGTTTTCTTGTTGCTGTCTGATAGAATATAGCCACCCTTAAACGCTTCTTTGCCGGTGCCGTTTAGCATAGGTAAGGTTTGGCGAGAAAGGAAAAGTGCAGAGGGAACCTTATTAGTCAACGCTTTTATCCACGCCGCTGCGGTTTCTCTTCCGTCTGCGGGACGATAAACGTTAAAGTCCGGCATTGCGCGAAGCCCTGCTAGTTGTTCTATGGGTTGGTGCGTAGGTCCGTCTTCTCCAACGCCGATAGAATCGTGGGTTAAAATGTAAGGAACGGGAAGTTCCATAATCGCAGACATACGCATTGCGTTTTTCATATAGTCGGAGAAAACTGCAAAGGTTGCGCAATAAGGGATAAGCCCGCCGTGTAAATACATACCGTTGCAAATAGCGCTCATTGCGTGTTCGCGAATACCGAAGTGAATATTAGATCCCGTTTTATCGTTGGGTAAAAAATCACCTCTAGATTTCATATTAGATTTGTTTGCGGGTGCAAGGTCTGCACTTCCGCCTATAAGGTTGGGAATATATTTAGCAAGTTTATTTAAAACCGTTGCACTGTACCCGCGGGAAGCATCGTCTTTTTCAAATTGCCAAAGTTCTTCCACGTTTTCTAGATCTGGCATTTCGCGGTTTTTCCAAGCGATATATTCTTTTGCAAGTTCAGGATATTTTTCGCTGTATTCCTTGAACATTGCTTTCCATTCTTTTTCTATCTTTTTACCCTTGTTTCCGAATTTTTTGCAGTGCTTAAATACTTCTTCGGGAACTTCAAACGGCGGATAGTCGTATCCTAAATTCTTCTTTAAAATTTGAACGCCTTCTTCGCCCAAAGGTGCGCCGTGGCAGCCTGCCTTGCCTTGCAAGTGAGAGCCGTATCCTATAAAGGATTTGATTACTATAAGAGAAGGCTTTTCTTTTTCTGCCTTTGCCTTTTTTATTGCACGGTTAAGAGCGTTTATATCGTTTGCGTCTTTTACCTTTATTACTTGCCAGCCCATAGCTTCGTGGCGCTTGCCCACGTCTTCCGTAAAGGTGATGTCCGTGTCGCCTTCTATGGTAATATCGTTATCGTCGTATAAAACGATGAGTTTACCGAGTTTAAGTGCGCCTGCCAAAGAAGCCGCTTCGTTTTCTACGCCTTCTTGCATACAACCGTCTCCGCAAAGAGCAAAGGTGTAGTGATCCACAACGGGATAGCCTTCTTTATTGAATTTTTCCGCAAGATAACTTTCTGCCATCGCCATACCTACGGCGTTAGCAATACCTTGACCTAGCGGACCGGTGCTTGTTTCAACGCCGGGACAAACGCGGTATTCTGGGTGACCTGCGGTTTTGCTACCTAGTTGACGGAAATTCATAATGTCTTCTTTAGTAAGACCGAAGCCGAAAAGATAGTATAAAGCATAATCTAGCATAGAGCCGTGCCCTGCGGACAAAACGAATCTGTCTCTATTGTCGAAAGCAGTGTCCTTAGGGTTGAATACCATATTGGTAAAAGCGGCGTATCCTATCGGAGCGGCGCCTAGCGGAAGTCCGGGGTGACCGGAGTTTGCTTTTTGAATTGCTTCCGCAGATAAAACGCGGATAGCGTTAACTGTAAGTTGCTTTACGTCGTTCATTATATCCTCCTTGAAACGCATCGATTAGAAAATCGCATTAGTAAAACATAAATATTATAAAGCATAAGATAGGCTTTTTCAAGGGTTTTTGTCAAATAGTTTTAAAAAAACTTGTTAAAATAAAAAGCGTATGCTATAATTACGGATAGATTAAAATACCCTAATTTTAAATGGAGTTTAAAAATGGCTGATAAACAATTTGTAAAACAGATAGCGGATATTGAAGAAAACTTTACTCAATGGTATACGGACGTGGTGCTAAAAACCGAACTTGTAGATTACGGTCCAGTTAAGGGAACTATGGTAATTCGCCCGTATGGATACGCTATTTGGGAGAATATACAAAAAGATTTAGACAAAAGATTTAGAGAAACGGGGGTTAAAAACGCATACTTTCCTATGTTTATTCCCCAAAGTTTTTTAATGAAAGAAGCGGAACACGTAGAAGGTTTTGCACCGGAAGTTGCGGTTGTCACTCACGCCGGAGGAGAAAAACTTGTAGAACCGCTTATCGTTCGCCCCACTAGTGAAACCATTATAGGGCATATGTATTCTAAATGGTTAAAAAGCTATAGAGATTTACCTATACTTATAAATCAATGGGCAAACGTTGTAAGATGGGAAAAAACAACCCGTCCTTTCCTTAGAACAAGCGAGTTTTTGTGGCAAGAAGGGCACACTGTACACGCCACCGAAGAAGAGGCGATGGAAGAAACCTTAAAAATGCTTAACGTTTATAAAAACTTTGCGGAAGAAACCCTTGCTATCCCAGTATTTACGGGCAGAAAAACCGAAAAAGAAAAGTTTGCGGGCGGTCTTGCGACTTTTGGAATGGAAGCGATGATGCTTGACGGAAAGAGTTTGCAAGCGGGTACTTCTCACTATTTTGGGCAAAACTTTACAAAGGCGTTCGATATTCAGTTTTTGGATAAAGACGGCAAGTTAAAACACGGTTATTCCACCAGTTGGGGCGTGTCTACAAGACTTATCGGTGCAATAATAATGGCACACGGCGATCAAAGAGGGTTGGTTCTTCCTCCGCACGTTGCACCTATTCAGGTAATAATAGTTCCCGTAGCTGCACATAAGGGCGGAGTTATAGAAAAAGCAAAAGAAATAGAGGCTTCTTTGATAAAAGCGGGTATTCGCGCGGAAGTTGATACTAGAGACATGAGCCCCGGTTGGAAGTTTAACGAATGGGAGATGAAGGGCGTTCCGCTACGTATAGAGATAGGGCCTAAGGATATAGAGAATAATCAAGCGGTGTTGGTGCGTAGGGATAATTTAGAAAAATCTTTCGTATGCCTAGACGGTTTAGTAGAAAACGTTCCCGCAATTTTGGAAGAAATTCAAAAGGCAATGCTTGTTAAATCTAGAGAAAGAAGAGATAAAAAAATAGTTCACGCAGACAGTTTAGACGGTATATTGCAAGGCGTGGAAGGGAAGAATTTCGTTAAGGCAGGTTGGTGCGGTTGCCGCGAGTGCGAAGACAAAGTAAAAGAATACGCACAAGCAACGGCAAGGGTTATAGACGAATCTGAACCCGTGCCTGAAAAGTGTGCTATCTGCGGAAAGCCTGCAAAGCACACGGTTATTTTTGCCCGTGCTTATTAAAATTCTGTAAAAAATTTTCAGCGGTTATTATTTTTGCTAGAATTTAGTAGATTTAAAGGGAGAATAAAATGATTACTTATATAGGTTATGAAGGCGGCGTAGCAAGCGTTTCAAGTACGCTTGTTTGGACTTTTGCCGCAGTGTTTGTAGCGGTTTACGCTACGTTATACGTGTTGCGCTCTATAGGACTATACGTTTTGGCAAAAAGAAACAATGTAGAAGCACCTTATCTTGCGTGGATACCTTTCGTTTGGATTTATACGGCTGCAAAACTTTGCGGAAGCGTTCGCTTTTTTGAAAAGCCGTTTAAAAACTTTGCGCTGTTTGCAGTACTTGTTTGCGGAATAATAGAACTTGTAGCGTTTGTTATTGCTATGATAACGTATATTCCGATAGCGGGTTTTTATTTGCAGGGCGGAGAAATAATTATAACTTCTTATAAAGAGTATTTGCCAAATAGTTGTACCATTTTCGATACTGGAACAACCTATTTAGGACTTGTAAATTTTTACGACCCGTATTCCGAAGGTTTTTGGGCTGCACTTTCCGTTATAAATTACGTTGTAGGAGTTTTAGATTTGCTTGTGATAATATTGCAAGTTATGATTTACTCTAATATATTTAAAAACTACTTGCCGAGACACAGTTTTATTGCAACTTTGTTTAGCTTTTTAGGGTTTTTCGGTCCGTTTATATTTGCGGTTAGAAACAACGAAAAGTTCGACTACGCCGCTTATATGAAGAGAAGATATCAAGCGTTTTACGGAAATCAAAATCCTAACGGCGGTCAACCGTTTTACGGGAATTCCGCTTCTCAAGAAAAAACCCCGTTTGACGAGTTTGATAAGCAAAGCGGAGAAGAAAATAAAAACGGCGGTTCGGACGACCCGTTTGACGAATTTAAGAATTAAATTATAAAATATTTGGAAAAAGTATGACGAACGAAAACATTTCGGCAATATCAACGGGGCTTGTTGCTAGCGGAGTTGCCGTTATAAGAATAAGCGGAGATTCGCCGCTTGCCGTTGCCGAAAAGATGTTTTTCCCCGCAGGGAAAACCGCTGTAAAAGATTTTGAACCGAACAAAATGTACGTTGGAGAGATTGATTGCGGCGGATTTAGAGATTTCGGAATGTGCGTATATTTTAAAGCCCCCAAAAGTTTTACGGGGGAGGATACGGTGGAGTTTCACTCTCACGGCGGCGTGGCGATAACGAAGGGGATATTAAAAACCACCCTTAAAAACGGTGCAAGGCTTGCCACTAACGGAGAGTTTACCAAACGCGCTTTTATGAACGGTAAACTTTCGCTTTCTTCTTGCGAAGGGCTTATCGATATGATAAACGGCGAAACGGAAGCGCAGGCAAGGGCAGGGTATTCTTTGTACAGAGAAAAGTTAAACGATAAGGTAAATTCTTTACAGGATTTACTTACGGACGCTTTGTGCGAAATAGATGCCGATATGGATTTTCCGGAAGAGGATTTAGAAGTAGATTCTCACGATAAAGTAAAAGAAATATTAGGCATTGTAGTCGAAGAATTAAAAAAACTTACGGCAACCTACCATGCGGGAAGAACGGTGTTAAACGGCGTAAAGGTGGGCATAGTAGGAAAACCCAATACGGGAAAAAGTTCTCTTTTAAACGCACTGCTTTCTTACGATAAGGCTATCGTATCTAACGTTGCGGGTACTACGAGAGACGTTGTGGAGGGTAATTTAGATTATAACGGAGTCCGCTTTAATTTTTTCGATACTGCCGGCATTAGGGACAGTAAAGACGAAATAGAAGAAATAGGCGTTTCTCTTTCTAAAAAAATTTTAGAAGAAAGCGATTTGATTTTGTTTGTTTTAGACGGAAAAGACGTAACGGAAAAAGACCGAGAGATTTACAACTTAATAAAAGACAAAAATCATCTGACGGTTTTGAACAAAATAGATTTGGGAGACGTTTCTTTTGACGGGGCGGATATAAAAATTTCGGCGAAAGAGAATTTAAACGTGGAAGCCTTAAAACAGGCAATGTACGAAAAAACGGTTGGTAGCGGCATAGACTTAAACGGGGAGTTTCTTTGCGAAGAACGCCATTACCAAGCGTTAAATCGCGGTTTGGAAAAATTAAAAACCGCACTTAATTCTGCCGACTGTGTGACTTTGGACCTTCTTGCCATAGATATAAAAGAAGGGTGGGACGCTTTGGGCGAAATATCGGGAAAAACCGCGACGGAAGAAATAATCAACGGTATTTTTTCTAAATTCTGCGTCGGAAAATAAGGTGAATTATGGTAAATTTAGAACTTTACAGGGTGTTTTATACGGTTGCAAAGTGCGGAAGTTTGACAAAGGCTGCGGAAGAACTTTATATTTCGCAACCTGCCGTTTCTCAGGCGATAAAGCAACTAGAAACGCAACTAGGCGGAAAGCTGTTTGAAAGAACGCACAAGGGAATGGAGCTTTCGGAAAAAGGCGGAAAGATAATTTTCCCCATAGTAGAAAAGGCGTTAGAGCTTTTCGACGGGGCGGAAGAAAAATTTACGGAACTGAAAGAGACTGCTGTGGGAGCGCTAAGGATTTGTGCGTCCGATACCGTGCTTACGCATATTCTTTTGCCAAAAGTGAAAGAATATCACCAAAAATATCCGCAAGTAAAACTTGTTTTACATAACAGAACTTCTTCTGAAACGATAGAGTTGTTAAAAAATAAAAAATGCGATTTGGGATTTGTTAATCTTCCGATAGAAGACACGGATATAAATTTATCCAGTAGCATTACAAGGCTGCACGACGTTTTTGTGGCAAACGATAATTTTAAGGAACTTTTGGGGCAAACGGTAGATTTAAAAAGGTTGCAAGATTATCCCCTTTTAATGTTGGAGGGGACTACTTCTACACGTCAGGCGATTGCAAGCTTTGCAGAGTCTATCGGGGTGCAGTTGTTGCCGGAAATAGAAGTTGCCAGTTTAGAATTGATGACGGAAGTCGCAAAAAGCGGTATGGGCATAGCGTGTATTCCGAGAGAGTTCGTTGAAAAAGAACTTAACGAAGGCAGTTTGTTTGAAATAAAGGTAAGTCCGTCGCTACCGACAAGGGCAATAGGACTTGCGCTTCCTAAAAACGAGGGAATGACTTTTGCCGTTAAAGAATTTATTAAAATGATATAGTTTAAGGGGGGAAGTTATGCAAGTTTGGCAAGCGATTATTTTGGGCGCTGTTCAAGGTTTTGCGGAGTTTTTGCCTATTTCTTCTAGCGGGCATTTGATTTTGCTTCAAAATTGGTTCGGTATAGAAGAAAACGTGTTGTTTTATTCCGTAATGCTGCACGTGGGAACGCTTATTCCCGTAGTGGTGGTGCTTTGGAAACAAATTTTAGATTTGTTTAAAAAGCCGTTTTCAAAATTCGGGTATTTGGTTTTGGCTACCATTCCTGCCGGAATTATTGGAATAGTTTTATCCGTTTTGGTGGATTTGGACGGGTTTTTTGCAGAACATCTTTGGCTTTTAGGTATAGCGTTTTTGCTTACCGCCGGTGAAATGTGTTTTTCGGAATATTACAGCAAAAAGAAAGCCATGATAAATCCTATAAACACAAAAACGGCGTTTATAATGGGTTGCGGGCAGGCGGTTGGCGTTATCCCCGGTATAAGCAGAAGCGGAACTACTATTACGGCAGGCACGCTTGCTAAAGTTGAAAAAGGGCAAAATGCGGATTTTACCTTTATAATGAGTATTCCCATTATTTTAGCCGCGGTTGTTTTAGAAGGGTACGACTGCATAAAAGCGGGTACTTTGGGAAATATTAACGTTTGGGCGCTTTTGACCGGCGTTTTAACTTCGGCGGTTTGCGGATACGTTGCAATTAAGTTTATGCTTAAACTTATAAAAAAGGCTAACTATAAATGGTTTTCTTTATACTTGGTTTTTTTGGCGGCGGCAACGATTATAACTTCCGTGATATAAAAAAGATGAAAAATAAAGGATATAAAAAGACCGAGGAGCGGCTTTTAGAAAAAATAAAAGGCGATTCTCCTAGGTCGGCGGGAAAAACGCTTAGTAAACTTATCAAGATAAAAATAAAAGAAGGAGAAATATACAAATGAAAAAGTTCTTCGGTGAATTTAAAAAATTTATAACGAGAGGCAACGTAATCGACCTTGCCGTAGGCGTAATCGTAGGCAGTGCGTTTACCGCAATAGTCACGGCACTTACTCAAAATATATTGACGCCGCTTATTAACGGTTTAATATATTTGATTTTCGGCGGAGCGTCTTCCGCACCCGTGTATACGGTTTTGGTCGGAGTGTATTTAGAAACCGGCGCATTAGATACCGTTAGTTCTATTTTGATTGACTGGGGTGCGTTTATCAGCGCAATAATAAACTTTTTGTTGGTTGCGTTTATTTTGTTTCTTATAGTAAAAACTATCAACAAGGTTCAAGAAGGCAATGAAAAACTTTCTAAAAGACTAAATGCTTTATCTAAAGAAGATAAAAAAGAACTTAAAAAACGCGGCGTAAAATTTTACGATAAAGAAGCGGTAGAAGCTTACTTAAAAGAAAAGGCGGATAAGGCGGCAAAAGAAAAAGCCGAAGCGGAAGAAAAGGCTAAACTAGAAGCCGAAGAAGCAAAACGCCATACAACGGAAGGGCTTTTAGAAGAAATAAAAGCGCTATTAGAAAAACAAGCGGCAAAGTAAAATAGAATAAATTAAGGCGGCAAGAACGCACAGTTCTGCCGCCTTTTCTTTTTGGCTTTTTAAGTGTTTAGTTTACTCATATTATCGCTTGAATAAGTTCTTTAATCGATAGGGCAAAAAGAATAGCTGCGCCGAACCATTGTGCAAATTTGCCCAAAGCCTTACCCAAACCTTTTCCTATAAACAGTGCGGCGGATACGATAATAAACGTTATTCCGCCCACGATAAGAGAATAAATAAACGGACTGGAAAGATTTATCGCAAATTCGCTTGCGCCTATCAAAAAGGCGTCTATACTAGTTGCAACCGCTTGCAAAATAAGTACCTTAAAATTGAATTTTGCGTTTTCTTCGGGTTTTACTTCGGTGATTTTATTGCTTTGTCTAATCTCTTTTATATTGTCTATTACAATTTTTAGAGATAGTAATAAAAATATTGCAAAGGTGATATATCCTGCAAATTCACTTGCACCCCGCCACAATAAAGAACCCAGATAAAATCCTGCTACGGGCATTAAAAACTGAAATACGGCAAACGCCGTAGGCATAGACCACATTTTTTTCTTGGTTAAAGAGTTTTTGTATGCGGTGCAGTTTGCTATTGTTAATGCAAAAGCATCCATAGCTAGTGCAACGCCTATCAATATCACGTCTAAAATACCCATAAACAGCCTTCTCGTTTGATAAAATCGTGTTAAAATATTATATATAATATTATTGATTTTGTCAAGATAAAATGATATTATAA
>CAYVPW010000037.1:0-1925 GCA_964453915.1 uncultured Christensenella sp.
AAATTATATAATATAAAGGCGGAAATGTAAATTATATTCGTAATCTTTTTTTTTAACTTTTTTATTCTACTTTGATTTTTTGTAAAAAAACAAGAAAAAAGCCGTCGAAAATTCGACGACTTAATCAAGCAATTCGTATAAAGTTATCTAGCGATTTCTTTTACCTTTGCAGCCTTACCGGTTCTCTCTCTCAAATAGTAAAGTTTAGCACGACGAACCGCACCTCTTCTTACAACTTGGATATCCGCAACCTTGGGTGAGTGAATCGGGAAAGTCTTTTCAACGCCTACACCGAAAGACATTCTTCTAACGGTAAACGTTTCGGAAATGCCACCGTGCTTTCTTGCGATAACTACTCCTTCAAAAGCTTGTAATCTTTCTCTATCGCCTTCGATAACTTTTACCATAACTTTTACGGTGTCACCGATATTGAATGCGGGAATACTTGCTTTTACGTTTTCTTGATTGATTGCATCTATTATGCTACTCATTTTGCTTATACCTCCATAAAAACTAAACGTTCATTGGCGCATTTGCCCAAGCGGAACGCCCGTAAGCCATATTATATTATCACTTTTTTACTTGCTTGGCAAGCATTTTAACGTGATTTTAAAGAGAAAATGCGTCCTCTACGTGATTTATTTTTCCGTCTTCTATTTCAACCACGTCAAATCGAGACGCTATCTCTTCCGTGTTGAATTTTTCTATCAAATATGCGGTTGCAACCTTAAAATATTTAAGTTGTTTTTCTTTTCCCACAGCTTCGCAAGGTTTTCCGAAACTGTCGTCCGCTCTGGTTTTTACTTCTATAAAAACTATCGTTTCTCCGTCCTTTGCGATTAAATCTATTTCTCCCGAACGTTTGCGATAATTCTTTTCTAAAATTTTATATCCCTTTCCTTTTAAAAACTCCGCGGTTTTCTTTTCTCCTACTCTGCCCAAAAATTTTTTATAAAAGTTTTTCTGTGCAATTTGCAAGGTCCTATCTCCTTGATTTTTTCTATATGAGTTTTCGTACCGTACCCTTTATGTTTTTCAAAACCGTATTCCGGATACTCTTTTGATAAATTAACCATCAATTCGTCCCTATAAACCTTTGCGATTATAGAAGCGCAACCTATGGTATAACTTTTCATATCGCCTTTTATAACGTACTCCGCATTAAAATCCAGCCCCGTATCAACGCCGTCTACAAGCGTCACGTCCGGATTTACGCTTAAAGAATTAACGGCAAGCGTCATACATTTTTTTACGGCGTTTAAAATGTTTATTTTATCTATTTCTTCTTGAGATACTTCGCATATCGCATAGGCTACCGCTTTGTCTTTTATTTGTTTTGCAAGTTCAACTCTCTTTTTTTCAGAAAGTTTTTTGCTATCGGTGACCCCAACTATAACGTCGTCTAGCGGCATAATGCACGCAGCGCAAACCACGGGTCCTGCAAGCGGTCCTCTACCCACTTCGTCTACCCCGGCAACCAATTTTTTTCCGATAGAAACGTATTTTTTTTCGTATTCTAAGTTATCCATAATCAGTCTAAAACCACCTTGCCGATTCTTCCCTTTCTAAAATCGTCTATCACGGCGATGGCACAACGCGAATAATCATACTCTCCGCCACGCATTAAAAATCCTCTTCTTGCGCAAATATCGTCAAATATCTCTATAGTCTCTTTTTCAACGTCTTTTAACCCGTATTTTTCCGCTAACAAAGAAGGATATTTTTCTTTTAACTCTTTTATAAGTTCAAAAGCCAAATCCGCAAAATCCAAATTTGCGTCGTTCATACTGCCTATATAGGCCAAATGGCGTGCATATATTTGATTTTCAAATGCAGGCGGCATAGTGCCCGGCGTATCAAGCAGTTCTAACTCTCTTATACGCACCCATTGCTTTCCGCGAGTCACCCCCGCTTTATTGCCTGTA
>CAYVPW010000037.1:2025-9016 GCA_964453915.1 uncultured Christensenella sp.
TGGTATCCCTGCAACCATTATTCTTATAGGCTTAAAAACCCCTTTAAGTTTATTCTCTCTTATACGCACCCATTGCTTTCCGCGAGTCACCCCCGCTTTATTGCCTGTAATTGCCTTTTTGCCACCGCATAGCGCATTGATAATCGTAGATTTGCCCGTATTTGGTATCCCTGCAACCATTATTCTTATAGGCTTAAAAACCCCTTTAAGTTTATTCCTTTCAAGTTTTTCTTTAAGCATATCAAAGATTTTGGCATACAAAAGATCTGTTGCTCTTTTATCCATAGCAGAAACGGCAACTGCGGTTTTACCTTCTTTTTCAAAATCTTTCAAAACGGCTTTTACTCCTTGCGGATCGGCTAAATCGCTTTTATTTAAAACATACAAAACCTTTTTATTTACAAAAAGCCCGTTTAACTTTTTGTTTTCGGAAGCACGAGGAGCTCTGGCATCTAATATCATTATCACGCCGTCAACAAACTTTAAGTTTTCTTCCATCATGCGCATGGCAGCAGTCATATGACCGGGAAACCATTGTAAATGTTGCATACTATACCTAATCTTTTTTTTCTTTTAATAAATCGGGGCGACGAGTTTCGGTTATGATTTTAGATTGTTCTTTTCGCCACGCGTCAACCTTGCCGTGATCACCTGAAGTTAAAACTTCAGGCACTTTAAGTCCCATAAATTCTTGCGGACGGGTATATTGCGGATACTCTAAAAGCCCCTCTGAAAAACTTTCTTGAGAAAGAGATTCCCCGTTTATAACCCCGTCGATATACCTGGAAACCGCATCTACAACCGCCATTGCGGGTATTTCGCCACCGGTAAGAACAAAATCTCCCAAAGATAATTCTTCGTCTATAAAAAGGTCTATTACACGCTGATCCACACCTTCGTAATGACCGCATAAAAGAAGAATACTTTCTAGCTTAGAGTATTCTAAAACAACGCTTTGATTAAAAACCCTGCCCTTAGGAGAAAGAAAAATTCTCTTTGCCTTATGCTCTTTGTCTATCGCTTCAATTGCGGAAGCAATGGGTTGCGGAGTCATTACCATACCCGCCCCACCACCGAAAGGCGCATCGTCACACTTGCGGTGCTTATCCAAAGTATAATCCCTTATATCATGCACGTTTATTTCTATTTTTCCGCTATCTACCGCCCTGCCTATTATGCTTGTTTTTAGCGGAACGAACATTTCCGGAAAAAGCGTTAACACGTCAATCTTCATAAAGTCCCACTTCTCCCAACCTTTTTTCTTTAACGGTAATTTCTTTATTCTCTACGTCTACCTTAATAAGTAGGTCTTTTAAGAACGGAAAACGCAAAGTTTTACCGGCAACGGTTTTAACCGTAAAAATATCCGTTTTGGCACTTGTGACCTCTACAACTTCTCCTATTACGGAAGTTTCGGTTTTTAGTGCGCAGCCTATAATATCGGCTATAAAATAGGTATCTTTTTTTAATTCCACCGCATCTTCCCTCTTTACGCAAACGTACTTATTTCTAAGCGTTTCCGCAAAGTTTCTGTCCGAAACGCCGAACAAGGTTAAAAACACCGTTCCGCCGCCTAATTTTGAATTTAAAACCCTAAACTCTTTTCCGTCTATAAAAACGTTTTTAAGCCCTATAAAGCGTGTTAAATCGTCCGTAAGCGGGGTGAGTTTTACTTCTCCCTTTATACCTTGCGGTTTTACGATTAAACCTATCCTTAAAAATTCTTCCATAACCATACCGTTAACGTTAAATTAAAATGTTGGGTGAAACTCGTTCATCCAACATTTTAAGGGGAAAATTATTCCTTTTCCCCACGTTCTTTTATTTCTATGTTGTATTTTTTATTTTCCTTTTGCGACCCCGCGCGAACGAGAGTACGAAGAGCCTTTGCAATTTTACCTTGACGCCCTATTACCTTTCCCATATCGCTATCGGATAGAATAATCACCACGTTTACTTCGTTTTCGTTTTCAGAAACGTCGTACTCCACGCTTTCGGGAGATTCCGCAAAAGTACCAATTACGTACTTAATCAGTTCTATCATAATTCGCTCCGTTAAAATTATTTCTCGGACTTGCGAACCTTGGTCTTAGAAGGGGAAAGTTTTGCGGGCTTGGGTATAATTCCCTTGTTGATAAGAATGTTCTTAACGGTGTCGGTAGGTTGAACACCCTTTGCAATCCATTCTTTTGCCTTTGCTTCGTCGATAACTATTTCAGCGGGATTTGTGGTAGGATTGTAGTGACCTACTTTATCCACGTAAGCGCCGTCACGTGCGGTCTTGCTGTCCATAATTACGATGCGGTAGAAGGGGGATTTTTTATCGCCCATTCTGGTCAATCTCATTTTTACTGCCATTGTTTTATTCTCCTAAAAAAATATTTCTTATTTAAAATCTGAACATTTTGTTGTTCTTCATTTGTTTCATCATTTGTTTGGTTTGCTCAAACTGCTTCAACACTCTGTTGACTTCTTGAACGGAAGTTCCGCTTCCCTTTGCTATTCTCATCTTTCTGGAAGAGTTTATTATAGAAGGGTTTTCTCTTTCTTTCATCGTCATAGACTGTATTACGGCTTTCATAGATAACATTTTCTTTTCGTCTATGTCTTCTTCTTTTATTTTGAACTTCGTTCCCATTCCGGGCAACATAGACAAAACGTCTTTAAGTCCACCCATTTTTTTCATTGTTTCAAACTGGGTAAGATAATCGTCTAAGGTAAAAGAATTTTCCCTAAACTTTTTCTCCATTTTTTTGGCTTCCGCTTCAGTCACGGCATCTTGCGCTTTTTCTATTAAAGAAAGCACGTCTCCCATACCGAGTATTCTGTTTGCCATTCTGTCCGGATAAAAAGGCTCTAAATCGCCCAACTTTTCTCCGACAGAGCAGAACTTAATCGGCTTACCCGTCACCGCTTTCATAGATAAAGTTGCGCCGCCTCTCGTATCGCCGTCTAACTTAGTTAAAACCAAACCGGTCACTTCTAGGCGTTTATTAAACGTTTCTGCAACTTCTACCGCCACTTGCCCCGTCATAGAATCTACTACAAGCAAAATCTCTTGCGGATTTACTTCCGCCTTGATTTTTTCTAATTCTTGCATCAATCCTTCATCTATTTGAAGTCTTCCGGCAGTATCTATTATAACGGTATCGAAACCGTAAGACTTTGCGTATTCTATACCTTGTTTTGCTATTTTTACAGGGTTGCCTTGCCCCTTTTCAAACACCGTGCAACCGGCTTTTTCACCCACCACTTTAAGTTGGTTTATAGCTGCGGGACGATACACGTCGCACGCAACGAGCAATGGCTTTTTGCCTTGTTTTTTTAATAATAACGCAAGCTTTCCGCAAAGCGTGGTTTTACCGGCACCCTGAAGCCCAGCCATCATTATAACGGTGGGCGGCGCAGGCGACACCGCAAGTTTACTGTTTTCCGCACCCATCAAAGCAATAAGTTCTTCGTTAACGATTTTTATTACCTGTTGAGTAGGACTTAAACTTTTTAGTATTTCTTGCCCTACCGCACGCTCGCTTACTTTTGCAACGAAACTTTTAACAACCGCCACGTTTACGTCCGCTTCTAACAACGCGATACGCACTTCTCTCATTGCGGTTTTAATTTCTAATTCCGTAAGCCTGCCGTGCTTGGTCAACTTGCTGAATATGTGATTAAGTTTTTCGGAAAGTCCGGAAAATAACGCCATTATCTACCTATTATCTTTTTAAGTTTTTCACCGAGAGCCTTATCGGCAATCTCTTCTGAAATGCTTAATATATCAGTTTGAATACCCTTTAACCTTAATTGCTTTTCGTATTCACATAGTTTGGCTTTTACGCTTTTAACCCCGTCGTACACGCTTTGACGGGAAGAATTGGTTTCTTCCGCAATCTCCGCAAGGGACAAATCTAAACAGTAATAAGAATAAAATATATCCCTTTGCCTTTCGGTAAGCAAACCCTTGTATATTTCAAAAAGTTCTACGTAATACAAATCTTTTTCCATAGCAAAATCAAAAGGGTGTAAAGTATTTTTCCTTTACACCCTTATTATATACGTTTATTCTATCCGTTGTCAAGCATATTTCAGTCGTTTTTTAAAACATTGCGTCTACAAATTCTTCTGCGTTGAAATCTTCTATATCGTCTATCTTTTCGCCCGTTCCCACGTACACGACGGGGATTTCAAGTTCATAACAAAGCGAAACTATAAACCCACCCTTAGCAGTACCGTCTAACTTTGTCAAAACTATTCCGTTTAAACCTACGGCTTGATTAAACACCTCCACCTGATTGTATGCGTTTTGCCCAGTAGTTGCATCTAAAACGATAAGCTTATAATAATTTGCTTCCGGATATTCTCTAGAAATAACTCTGTCCATTTTTTTAAGTTCTTCCATTAAATTTAATTTAACGTGAAGTCTTCCCGCAGTATCTATTATAAGCACGTCCGTTTTTTTCGCTTTTGCAGAACTTATAGCATCAAAAACGACGGCGGAAGCGTCTGCACCTTCTTCGTGACGAATAATTCTCACCTTTGCCCTATCCGCCCAAACGGACAATTGGTCCGCCGCAGCAGCACGGAACGTATCCGCCGCAGCTATCGTAACGGTTTTGCCTTCTTTAACGAATTTTGCCGCAAGTTTTCCGATAGTGGTAGTTTTGCCAACGCCGTTTACGCCTATAACCATTATTACCGCAGGATTTTTAATTTCTAACTCGTCCGGATAAGAAAGGGTTTCGTAAAGTTCTTTTTTAAGAAGTTTTATAACGTAATCTTTATCTTTACACTTTTCTTTAATGGCAACTTCCCTTATTTCGTCCACGATTTCCATAGTGGTTTTTACGGATACGTCAGAAGAAATTAAAATATCTTCTAGTTCTTCGTAAAAATCTTCGCCTATTTTATCCTTTGCAAAAAGTTCGTTAAGTTTTTTTGATATACCGTCTCTCGTTTTTGAAAGTACGGACTTTAATTTGCCGAATAATCCCATTAAAACACCTTGAATTTATAATTATGCCAACTGGTCGTCGAACGCAGCCACGTCGGAAAGTTTTACGGATACCATTTTAGACACACCCTTTTCTTGCATGGTCACGCCGAAAAGCGCATCCGCCATTTCCATTGTGGGTTTTCTGTGCGTGATAACTATAAACTGCGTTTCTTCGGAGAATTTTTGCAAATATCTTGCAAATCTATCAACGTTTGCCTCGTCTAACGCCGCTTCGATTTCGTCTAAAACGCAGAACGGCATAGGACGGAGTTTTAAGATAGAGAACAATATTGCAATAGCGGTAAGTGCCTTTTCCCCACCGGATAAAAGAGAAAGTTTTTGCAATTTCTTTCCCGGCGGCTCGGCTATGATTTCTATGCCTGCTTCTAATCTGTCTTCTACTTGCGAATAATCAAGTTCCAACATCGCTCTGCCACCGCCGAACAATTCCTTAAATATTCTTTGGAAGTTTTCGTTTATTTTTGCAAAACCTTGGTCAAACTGCGTAAGCATTTCACCCTTGATTTTATCAATGGCTTCTTTTAAGTCTTTTTCCGCCTTTTCAAGGTCTTCTTTTTGCGCAGTCATTTCGTCGTAACGCTCTTTCATAGCCTTGTAATCTTCTATTGCAGAACCGTTTATAGTCCCCAAAGAAGAACGGCGTTTTCTAAGTCTTGCAATTTCTTTTTCACCAAAAACCGCGTCGTAATTTTCTTCTTTGCACTTAACTGCCGTTTCGTAGGTTTCTTGATAGTCTTCCCAAATGCTTTGTTGCAAGTATTCTAGGTCCGAATCTATCTTTGCAAGCGCAACCTCTTGATCTTTACGCTTTTCCAACAACAAATCTCTCTCTTCGGTAGCACGTTGCTTTTTCTCGTCGTTTTTAGCAAGTTTGTCTTTTAGGTCTAACTTGTAGTTTTCTATATTTTCTATTTCTTCTCTAATGCCGTTGATATGATCTTGCTCTTCTTTGGTTAGGGCAACTTTTTCTTGTTCTCTCTTTAACGTCTCTATAATTCCTGCAGCGCCTTCGTTGCTCTTTTTTAACCTTTCAATACCGCTCTCCGCTTCGCTTAACGCATTGTTAAGCCTTGCGTTATCTTCGGATAAACTAGAAAGTTTAGCCTTTAATTCCGTTGTGCGAACTTGCAAAGAAGTGCTCTCTACAGCGTAGCTTTCACGCTCTTTTTTTAATGCGTCGAATTCTTGTTGATGCTTGTCCGCATTGCTTTCCGCCACTTCTTTTTTCGCTTCTAATTCTTTTCCGCCCGAAGTGACGCTTACGTAGTCTTTATCTAACTTGTCTATCCTTTTATCAACCTCTTCCATCAATTCGGAAACGGCTTCTATTTCTTTGCCTACTTCTATCAAAGAGTTTTCCGCAACGGTTTGTTTTTCCCTTGCAAGCACCACTTCTTGACGCTTTCCGTTATACATTTCGTTAAGCATAGACAAATCGTCTAGCGCGGTGTCTCTCTTTTTTTCTAAAAGCGTTTTTTCGGATTTTAATTTATCCATTTCGGCACGCTTTTCCTTTAACTGTTCGGCATTCTCTTCTATTTTTCTGTCACCGGAAAGAATACCCACGGTATCTTGTCTTCTAGAACCGCCCGTCATAGCGCCTTGTGTAGAGAACACGTCTCCGTCCAAGGTGACCATTTTGAACGCCGAACGATATTTATTTGCTATAACGGTGGCGTTATCAAGCGTATCCACTATAAGAGTGTTTCCTAACAAGTTGGAAATTATGTTTTCAAACTTAGCGTCGTAAGAAACAAGTTCGTTTGCAACACCCAGTGCACCGCGCTCTTTTAAGGCACTTATCACAGAGGGATTAGAAGGTCTCGGTTTTACGGAAGTAATTGGCAAAAACGTGACTCTTCCAAGTTTATTTTCTTTTAGATATTTTATAAGATAACTACCATCGTCCACGGTGGCGGTGACTATATTTTGCGCCGCCGTTCCAAGTGCCGTTTCCAACGCTATATCAAACTTTCTGTC
>CAYVPW010000038.1:0-8771 GCA_964453915.1 uncultured Christensenella sp.
AACGGGTTTTGCAATGCTTTGCGATTCTTCCGTTCAAGAAGTTATGGATCTTTCTTTGGTAGCACATTTATCTACCCTAAAATCTAAAGTTCCTTTCCTTAATTTCTTCGATGGTTTTAGAACTTCTCACGAAGTTGCTAAAATCGACGCTTGGGACGAATCCGATAACTATGCGGAAATTCGTGCTATTTGTGACGAACTTAATATTTGGGAAGACGTTAAAAACTTTAAGTCTCGCGCTTTGAATCCAGAACATCCTATTCAAAAGGGTACTGCACAAAACGGCGACACTTACTTCCAAAACAGAGAAACCGCAAACAGCTATTATCAAGCAACCCCCGCTATCGTTCAAAAGATGATGGACGTTGTTTCCGCTCGTTGTGGCAGAAGCTATCACCTTTTCGATTACGTTGGCGATAAAGACGCTGAACAAGTTATCGTTTGTATGGGTTCCGGTTGCGAAACTATAGAAGAATCCATCAACAAGTTAAACGCTATGGGTAAAAAGTACGGACTAATTAAAGTTCGTTTATACAGACCTTTTGCCGTTGATGCGTTTATAAGCGCTATTCCCGCTTCTTGCAAAAAGATTGCGGTTTTAGACAGAACGAAAGAACCCGGTTCTTTAGGCGAACCTTTATACTTAGACGTTTGCTCCGCTCTATTAGAAAAAGGCGTTGCAGGCATAAAGGTAGTTGGTGGAAGATACGGCTTAGGAAGCAAAGAATTTACTCCCTCTATGGTTTTGGCTGTATTTAAAAATCTTGAACAAGACAATCCTAAAAACCACTTTACCATCGGTATTTACGAAGACGTGACAAACTCTTCTTTAGATTTCAGCGAAAAGTTCGACGCTGCTCCCGCAGGTTCTACTTCTTGCAAATTCTACGGTTTGGGTTCTGACGGAACGGTTGGCGCAAATAAAAACTCTATCAAGATTATAGGCGACCACACCGATAAACATGCACAAGCATACTTCTTCTACGATTCTAAAAAGTCCGGCGGTATCACCGTTTCACACTTAAGATTCGGCGACACGCCTATTCAAAGCGAATATTTAATAGACTCTGCGGACTTTGTTCAATGTTCTAACCCCTCTTACGTCACCAGATACGATATGACGGGAGATATTAAAGAAGGCGGCACTTTCCTTATCAATACTTCCGCAACTACGGTGGAAGAATTAGAAGATTTCTTGCCCGCACAAGTAAAGCGCGATATAGCTAATAAAAATATCAACCTTTACGTTATAGACGCAATAAAGATTGCTCAAAGTTTAGGTTTGAAAGGTAGAACCAACACTATTCTTCAATCTGCATTCTTTAGAGTTAATCCGCAAATTATGCCCTACGACAAAGCCATTGAATATATGAAATATATGGCTAAAAAGTCTTTTGCAAGAAAGGGTGACGCCATCGTTCAAATGAACTATGACGCTATAGATTCCGCTTCCGGAGACAACCTTGTTAAAATCAACGTTCCCGAAAGTTGGAAAACCGCTGAAAACGGTGCAAGGATGGTTGAAGGACACAACGATAAATATTATCAAGAGATTATTAAGCCTATCCTTTATTTACAAGGCGATAAACTTAAATCTTCTCAATTTAATGCGGACGGATCCGTTCCTACCGGAACTACCAAGTTTGAAAAACGCGGTGTTGCAGTATCCGTTCCCGAAATCAACTTAGATAAATGTATTCAATGCGGAACTTGTTCTTTCGTTTGCCCGCACGCTTGCTTAAGACCGGCTCTTGTTAAAAACGGAGAAGAAAAACCCGTTTCCTTTACCGGAAAAGCGGCTATCGGTCTTCCCGAATACGAATACAAAATGCAAGTTTCTCCGCTAGATTGTATGGGTTGCGGCGTTTGTGCAACGGTTTGCCCCGTTAAAGACGGCGGTGCTATAAAAATGATACCTTTGGCTGAATCTTTGGCGAAAGGCGAAGCAGAAAACTGGGAATTCTCCGTTGACCTTCCCGCAGTAGACACTTCTAAATTTAAGAAAGAAACCGTTAAGGGTTGTCAATTCTGCACTCCGCTATTTGAGTTCTCCGGAGCATGCGCAGGTTGCGGCGAAACGCCTTACGTTAAAGTAATTACCCAACTCTTCGGCGAAGATATGGTAATTGCAAACGCAACCGGTTGTTCTTCTATTTACGGCGGTTCTTCCCCCACGTGTCCTTACACTACTAATAAAGAAGGAAAAGGACCTGCTTGGGCAAACTCTTTGTTTGAAGACAACGCAGAATTCGGTTATGGTATGAATTTAGCTTACAACGCTAGAAGAAATGCTTTGAAAGAAAAAGTAATCGCTCTCGGCAATGCAGACGCAAGCGCAAAAGAAGCTGTTGATAAGTGGATTGCAGCGTTTAACAACAGAGAAGCAAGCAAAGTTGCTTCTAAAGAATTATTAGAAGTTTGCGAAAAATCTTCTGCAGAAGAAGCAAAAGCTGTTATCGCAGAAAAAGATTGCTTATCTAAAAAATCCGTTTGGATTTTCGGTGGAGACGGTTGGGCTTACGATATCGGCTACGGCGGATTAGACCACGTTTTGGCTAGCGGCGAAGACGTTAACGTTTTAGTTCTAGACACCGAAGTTTACTCTAACACCGGCGGACAAGCAAGTAAGTCTACCAACATCGGCGCAGTTGCTAAGTTTGCAAGCGCAGGTAAGCGTGTAAAGAAAAAAGACCTTGGTATGATTGCTAAGTCTTACGGATACGTTTACGTCGCTCAATGCGCTATGGGTTCTAACCCCGCTCAATTATTAAAGGCTTTATCAGAAGCCGAAGCATATAACGGACCTTCTTTGATTATTTGTTATGCTCCGTGTATCAACCACGGTATCAATATGACCAAATCTCAATTAGAAGAAAAGGCTGCCGTTGATTGCGGATACTGGCAACTATACAGATATAATCCCGAAACAGACGTGTTTACTTTAGACAGTAAAGAACCGACCGGCGATTATCAAGCATTCCTTGCAGGCGAAACGAGATATGCTTCTCTAATAAAAACTCAAGGCGAAGCAGTTGCTAAAGACCTGTTTGCAAAAACCGAAGAATCTGCTAAACAAAGATTAGACGGCTACAAAAAACTTGCAGGCAAAGAATAAAAAAGTTAAATAATAAAAAAGGCTTTGAAAAATCAAAGCCTTTTTTTATATAATTTTTATAACTAATAATCGTATTCGTTTATCGTTTTTTCGCAAAACTCTTTGCTTGATATTTCTTTTTTATCTAAAACGTAAGAAATAACAAAGTTATATTCATCAAAATCTTTTGCCGTTATTTCGTAATTTTCTATATCATAACAAGTTAAAAAAAGAGAGCCGACTACCTTTTGTTTAGGTTTTATGCCTTTTTTTATATACCTTTCTCTAAAAATTACTTTTCCTTTTATACTAAAATATTTTACAAAAACGTCTATCGTATAATTGCTTTTATTGTCTATAAAAAAATTTTGATAAAAACTTCCGTTATTATATAAAACATCTCTGTCTATCGTTTCTAGCCTTATAATATTTACGTTTTCATCGTTTAATAAATAAGTTGAATCCATAGTTTTTTCCTTTAAAATAAAAAAGTGCGTCAACCGGAATCGACGCACTAAAAACGCAAATCCCGTTTGGCTCTTAAACTTAAAGTATGATAATACTTCCACAGTTTTGGAATTTGCATTTTTTACAATTCTTCTCCGTGGAAGTGTATTGCCAAAAAAGAATAGACTTATCCTTTATTTGCATACTTTTTTATTCAGTTTAAGAGCCGTGTTTAGTATATCACATTCTGTAATTTTTATCAAGGAGTATTTTCTATAAAAAATTCTTTGGCTTTTCTATGCCCTTTTATATGCCTTTTTTTATTATTTTTGTTTCGGTAATTATTATATCTAACGGAATATCCCAAGAATTTTTATTTACTTTTTCTACAACCTGAAAGTCATAGCAAAGCCCTATCTTTAAGAAATTTCTGCCACTTAAAAATCTATCGTAAAATCCCTTTCCGTATCCTAAGCGATTAAAAGATAAGTCGCAAGCGATAAGCGGCAAAAAGCAAACCTCTATATTTTTAATCTCTATATAATTTTTTGGTTCTTCCGTGCCGAATTTTGACAGTTTTATCTCTTTTCCGCAAGGCTTTGCTGCAATCATATAGTTTTTTTCTATCACCGGAAAAGAAACGTTTTTTTTCTGTTCTAAAAAGAAAGTTATAATTTTATCCGTTAGTACTTCTTTATTAAAACTTTTATAAATAAAAAAGTTGTTATATCCGCTTAAATCTATAGACTTTACTTTCTTAAAAATTTTTTCGCTTTTGCTTAATATTTCTTCTTTTGAAAGAGAGTTTCTTTTTTCTTTTATTGTTTTTCTGATATCCGTATTTTCCATTTTTTTATATTCAAAAAAAGAACTTGAATATTACAAGTTCTTTTCTTTTTTATTATTCTTTATCTTTTAAGCTGTTTCCCAAATAAGTTCCGAAAGAAAATCCAGTGGATTTTTTTCTTTCTTCTTTTTCTCCACTTTTTCTTTGTCCGTTAAAACCGTTTCTTCTTTGAGGGCGTCTTCCGTCTCTTCTGTCGTTTCTGCCGCCTCTTTGGTTTCTTCCTTTATCGGTGTTTCTTCCTGCGTTATAAGGGCGAGAAAACTCGTCTTTATCGTTGGGAACTATAACAACGTAGCGGTTTGGTTCTTTTCCGTCGCTAGTGGTTTTAACCGTTTCGCTATTAGCAAGAGTCGTGTGAATTATTCTTCTTTCATACGGACTCATCGGTTCTAAAATAACGTCTCTTCTCATTGCGGTTGCTTTTTCTTCTAGTTTTTTTGCAAGCGCTATAAGAGTTTCTTCTCTTCTTTCTCTATAATTTTCGCAATCTACAACAACCTTTTTATATTCTTTGTTGCCGATATTCATTACCGCTCCCGCTAACGTTTGCAATGCGTCTAACACTTCTCCGCGATAACCGATTACGGAAGAAGATTTTTCCGCAATAATATTTATAGTGGGTTTTTCTGCGTTTTCTACTATTTCTGCCTTTGCGGTTAAATTTAACAATTCTAAAGTTTTATTAACGAATTCTAACGCTTTTTTTTCTCCGGTGGGGTTAACGGTTATTTCAACCACTGCCTTTCCTTTTAGTTTTCCGAATAATCCCTTGGTGGGTTGTTCTAAAACTTTAATTTCCGCTTCTTCTGCTGTAATTCCTAATTCTTTAAGCCCCGCTTCCGTTGCTTCTTCAACCGTTTTTCCTGTAAATTCCATTTTATCCTCCATACGCCCTATCGGCGTTTTTATTATTTTAATCTTCCCCTAACGTGGGTTTTTCCACCGTTTATAAAGTCAGGCCCTTCCGGAACGTTTTTATTCTTTTTGTCTTTCTTTTTTTCAGCGGGTTTTTCTTCTTCTTTCGGAACGTAAACTCTTCCCCTTATCTTTTCGTTATTTCCGCCGTATTTTTTCTTAAATCTTTTATCTATTACAAAGTTTGTGACTAAGGTAAATACGATAGTAAACGTTTGGCTAAGTATCATATATATAGAGAACGCAGCCGTATACATAAATGAGAAGAACGCCATCATAATAGGCATCATCCACATCATTATTTTTTGTGTTTGCGCACCCTGTCCGTCTACCGTTTGAAGTTCCATAGACGCTTTTTGCGATTTACCCATTATAAATTGAGATAAAAACGCAATGCCGGCTGTAAGAACAACTAATATAAAATATCCGTTTGCTTCGCTTTTTTCTTCCGCTAAATCCGCAGTAAGCAAATCAAAGTTCTCTTGATTCATATTGTGAGAATATCCTTCTCTTTGCACGTATCCTTGAGAAGAAACAAAACTATCCCACTTTTCTAATACGGGATGAGATAAAGGACTATCTACTTCCCAAATATTTTTTACCCATAAAAAGCTACTATTAACGTCTTTATATTTTTCGGCGGATTTGTTGCTTCCTATTGCTTTAATAAAGGTTAAAATTGTCCTTCCTTCCGTTCCTTCTTCGTTTAAGTAATCTTCTAAAGAAGTTCCTTTTCCGCTTTCTTTATCATAATTTAAAAGCAAATAATTGTTGTATTCGTTTTTAATTTTGCTGTTTTCTTTTTCACTTTCTTGTATAAAAACACTTTCCTTTAATTCGTAAGCGTTTTCTCTTTCGGAAACAACGATATTTCCTTCTCTAATATCGTAATCCGCAAAATATTTAACATAGCTGCTTGCGGTTGTAATAGCATAGTACTTAACGTCGTTATTTACGCCTTTTTCTATAACGTAAGTAATAGCGTTTTCGCCTTCTCCTACGGTTATTACACCGTCTTCATCGTTAATAATTTTTTCATTATCAAAAACTAACTTTCCGTTTTCTTCCGAAAATTTAACAATTTCTCCGTCCGCTTCTAAACCGGAATAAATTACTCTGTTATAAGCAACGCTCATTTCGTAGTAATCTTTATTAGTTTGATATTTAGAATAGTTTGTAAATGCGTTTATGGCAAATATAAAAATTACAAGAGTGACTATGGTAGGAAGACAAGCGCCAAACATAGAATAGCCGTTCTTTTTATAAAGAGCCATCATTTTTTGACTGTATAGTTGCTTATCGTTTACATATTGTTTTTGCAATTTTTCTAATTCCGGACGCATTTGTTCCATTATTAAAGAATTCTTTCTTGTTTGAATTCTAGAAATTAAATCGAACGGCAACGTTATAAGTTTTAGCAAAACGGTAAACAATACTACTCCTAATCCTATAGAAGAGCATATACCTACAATCCAAATTATTATATTTACCAACCAATTACCCGTTTCGGGCGGGGTAAAAAATATTTCGTTTAATATCATTTTAATAAACCCACTTTAATATACTTTTTTTATCGGGAACTTTATCGAATCCCCCTTTACTCCACGGCATACAGCGAAGTATTCTCCAAATACCCAAAATTACTCCCACAAAAAAACCGCGTTTTAAGATTGCCTCTAACATATATTCCGAGCAAGACGGAATAAATCTGCAAGTGCCCATTGATAAGTATTTTTGATAAAATTTTATTAACTTAATACTTAAAGATTTCAACATCTACTCTATAAAATTTCCTTTTCTCAAAAGAAAACTCATATCTTTTTTAAATTCTTCCAAACAGTATTCTTCTTTTACTTTCGGTATAAAAATAAAAAAGAAGTTTTGCGTTATGGTAGGCGTAAAACTTCTGAAAGATTCTCTCAATAATCTTTTTATTCTGTTTCTTTTTACACTTCCGCCATGCTTTTTAGAAACCGCATAGCCCACTTTCAATTGGTCGGACTTTAAATATAACAGAGTTAAGTTGTGAGAATATATTCTCTTTCCCTTACTAAAAACAAGATTGAAATCTTTTTCTTTTTTTAATCTGTAATCCAAGTTTTATTCCCAAACCGCTTTTACTTAGGCAGAAAGTTTATGACGACCTTTATTACGACGTCTCTTTAACACGTTTTTACCGGAACGAGTTTTCATTCTGCTTCTAAACCCGTGTACTTTGCTTCTTTGTCTTTTCTTGGGTTGATAAGTTCTTTTCATTTCTATATTTCTCCTGATTATTTTCTAACTTGACTTCTCTATTTTATTTAATTTTTTAACTTTTGTCAATCGATTTATGCGTTTATTCTTACCGGTAATACAAGATAAATGAAATTTTCGTCTCCTACAGGCGAAAAAACACACGGATCTATAGACGTATTTAAGTTAAGATTTATAAAATCTGAATCTACTACCTTTAAAAAGTCCATTATATATTTGCCGTTAAACGCTATCGTTAGATCTTTTCCTTCTAAATTTATATTAACGTTTTCGTTAACGTTTCCTATTTCGGATTTTGCCGAAACGTTTATTATACTTTCTTTAATATCTAACTTAACAATATTAAATCTGTCGTTTTTTGCAACTATTGACGCTCTTTCTATACTGTTTAGAAAAGAATTTTTATTTACGGTCACTACATTTTCAAAATTAGTGGGTAAAATATGATTGTATTTAACAAATTCACCTTCTATTAATCTAGATATTAAAGTTGTGTTTTCAACTTCTACAAAAAGCGAATTGTTTTTTAATATAATCCTTATCTTTTCTTCTTCTTTATCTAATAATCTCGTTATTTCATTTAAAGTTCTAGAAGGAATTACAACCTTAAAATCTCCGCTAGAATTAATTTCTTTTTTACTTACAGCCATTCTAAATCCGTCTAAAGAAACTACGGATAATACTCCGTTTTCTATTTCAAATAAACAGCCTTTTAATATGGGACGACTATCGTCTAAAGAGCAGGCAAAAACCGTTCTTTCAACAAGTTTTTTAAAGTCTTTTTGAGATATTTCAAAAAAGTCCCCTTCTTTATTCATCTCTATTTTAGGATAGTTTTCTACCGGAAAAACTTGTAATTCACTTACGGATTCAGAGTATTTTATTTGTAATTTTCCGTCTTCTATCTTGCATAATTCAATTTGTTCTTTTTCTAGTTTTTTAACAAAATCTACAAAATATTTACCGACTACAACGGTTTCCCCTTCCATTAAAATATCTGCTTTAATCTTTTTTTCTATCGTAAGTTCCATATCGCTTGCAAGAAGTGATAAAGTATCCCCCTTAGCGGTAATTTTTATTCCTTCTAAAACGGGATAAGAAGATTTTACGGATAAAGCTTTACTTACTTTTAGTACTGCATCTGATAAATCTAACCCGTCGCAAATTAGTTTCATATATTTCTCCGTTTACAATTCTTTTAGTATATTATAT
>CAYVPW010000039.1:0-8768 GCA_964453915.1 uncultured Christensenella sp.
ATTATACTTATATATTATAACAAATACTAATCGCTTTTTCAAGGATTTTTCCTAAATTTTGCATTTGTTAAGCAAAAAGAAAAACCGCTATTTGCGGTTTTTCGTATTTTTGTTTTATCCTTTTCTATTTAACAAGGCTGCCTATTTGTTTTTTGTAGGTTTGGCGGCGTTTAACTATCTTGTTTTCTATAAATTTCCAACTGTTGTGAATGTTTAGGTTTGTTTCTAACATAGGATTAGATTCTAAATGCCTAATATCGTTTTTTACAATATTGTTTTGAATTCTAGAATAAATTATAGCGTTAATTCCCGTATTCTTATATTTTGGTTTAACCGCTATTAAAGCCATTTCTAACTCTTTAGGAGCAAAAATACTCTTTAACACGCCTATAAATCCAAACGGAAAAAGTTTGCCCCTATGCCTAATAAGAGGATCGCATATGGAAGGCAAAATTATACCCAAAGCGGCAACGTCTTCGTTTTCGTCCACTAAAACACTTATGTATTTGCGATTGATTATCGTTGCAAATTGCCCGGTAACATTATCTATTGCCTTTCCTTCTACAGGAACGTATCCGTCCAAATGCCCGTACGCTTCGTTTACTGTTTCAAAAAACTGCTTACCGTACTTTTTAAGAATTTTTCTTACGGACATTGTTTCTGAAACATCTTTTAAATTGTATTTTTCTTTTAAGGATTCTGCAAGTTTATCCATTCTCGCATCCGGCTCGGTAGGAATTTCAAACTCTCTCTCCGCCCACTTAGATTCCGCTTCAAAACCCAACTCTTCCATTCTTTTACAAAAATAAGGATAATAATAGTTGGTCGCATAAGTGCTTTTTTTATCAAAGCCTTCGGTAAGCATACCCTCTCTGTCGGTATCGTTAAAGCCCCACGGACCGTGGATTGTATCCATACCGTTTTCTTGCCCGAACTTTTCAACCGCACCCAAAAGCGCCTTAAACACTTCTATATCGTCAATACACTCGAATCTGGAAAATCTTATAAGTTTTTTACCTGTAAGCTCGTTATCTTTATAGTTTATAAGCGCACCGATTCTACCAACCAACTCCCCGTCTTTATAAGCTAAAAAAGCCTTAAAAAGGTTTTTATCTAAACTGAAATTCTTTTTCGGGTTAAAAGTATTTATTTCGTCGCTCCTTAAACTAGGAACGTAATATGGGCAATTTTTATATAAAACAACAGGATATTTTGCAAACACTCTCATTTGCTTTTTTGTTTTTACTTCTTTAATCTCTATCATATAATTCCTTTGCAATCTCTACATTATTTATTAAACACACTGTTAGTATAACACAACGGCGTTCCTTTTGCAAACAAAAAAAGTTTCTTTGCAATTTTTTGCAAAGAAACTCCGTTTTTTAATCTTTTCGTTGCGCTTCGCTTACCGCTTTAGGCGGGCGCTCGTCTTTTAAAGACATAATATAATTGCCGTATTCTTCGTCCGTAAGTTTTACAACTTTTGTTTTTCTCTTTTTCTTTTTTGCCATATTCTTTCCTCCGAATTATTTGGAATAAACTTATTATCTCCTAACGTTAATTTTTTATACCGCTTGTTTTTTGTTAAAACGTATTTTAAACATATCGCTATATACACGCCGCCAAAAATTCCTATCACGGGATAAGCGTAATCCACTATGTTTTTTAATCCTAACCTGGAGAAAACAAAACACATTACCGCAAGTATCGCCACACCTAATTTTCCTTTTTTCTCTTTTGCAAAAAAATATAACGGGTAATAAGCAGACAAAGCGGAAGTGATAAGAGCCGCAAACGTTGCGCAAAAAAACACACCAGCAAACCTACCGTCAAGTACACCATATAAGGGCATATCTTCGCCAGCAGAATTTGAGTTTTTAACGGTAGACAATATAAAATACGCCGTGAGCGTTAAAATTAAAGAAGAAATAACGGCGGAAATTTTTAAAACGCTTTTTCTTTTATTAACGGCAACGTCCGCTATTGCGGGAAGATTTATAAAACAATTCATAAAACAGTATAAAGGCACTTTTAAAAAAGCAAAACCTTCTATCCCTAAATTTTTATTGCAAAACTCACCATTCAAAAAAACCGAAATTAAAACGGTTATAACGGTTATGGGTATAATTATAAGGCTTGCCTTTTCAACCCCTTTAATTCCGTATGCAGACGTAAACGACACCAAAATTATCACCGCCACGGAAAGCACGGGAAAATCCGCCCCAAAAACGTTTACCTTAAAAAGTGCGTCTAACCCTGCAAATATTCCGCAAACGGATATAAAAGAAGAAACTAAAACCGCAACGTTAAAAATCAACGGACGCTTAAATATACCGTTGTTTATTCCCGTTAAACCGCCTCTTTGTTTTCCTAAACGAAAAACAATCAAAAAACAAAAGGTTAAAATCAAACAAGAAGCAAAAAGCGGCAAAATAAAATTTTCCGTTCCGAAAAACGAAACTAATTCTCTTCCGGATATAAAGCCCGCACCGATTATAGAACCTATCGTTACGGAAACGACGGAGATAACTTGATAAAAAAAATTCACGCTCTAATATATGAACGTGAATTATAATCTATTACACAACTGCTTTTATATAATCTTAGTGCTTTTTACGCCCTTGATTTTACTCTTTACTTTATCCCCGGAAAAATCTCTCTTTTTATCGTAAGTACCGCCAAGCGCTTCTATTGCAAATCTCAACTCCTCAAAATCCGCATAATTGATTTTATCGCTCTCAATCGCCGTAGTTAAAAACGGAATTGCACGCTCGTCTCCGTACTTTGACAAATAGCTTGCATACAACGGGATTTCATCTTGATTTTTTGCAAATTCTTCTATCAAAATATCGAATATCTTATCGTCTTTTTGTGCACGGGATAAAATTTCGGTTAAACATACTTTTTTATCTTCGGGAACTTCTCTAAATTGCGCAAGAATTTTTTCAACCACCTTTTCGGGACAATTACAAAGTTGTTCAACTGCAAGTTCCCTTACGCTTTCCGGATAATCCCAAAGTATAAACTCTAAATACCTATCCGCACAAACGTAAGAATTTTTATCACCTAAAATATTCATTAAATACACAACGTATTCTTCGGGATTTTCTTTTTCTAGTTCTTCTTTAATTTGCTTTTCCGTGTCCTTATCTCTAATCGCTTCACATAAAAAGTCGGGAACGGAAACACCCTTTTCTATATGCCCTTTAAGCGAAAGCAAAAGTTCTTCTACTGAAAGTTGGCGATAATACTCTTCCGGAGAAACGTTTCCTAATTCTTTTAGCGGCGTACTGCCGAATTTATCGTATAATCTAGGAATTTCGTTTTCAATCTCTTCCGGCTTAACCTTGCTTATGTTTTTATAAACGTAGTCCGATATATATTTGTCAAACAACTTATCCACGTCAATTATCTTTATCATCTTTAACTCCTTTATAAAGCTTTAAAAGGGACTTAAACCGCTTTTCTTTTATTCCAAACATAAGGATCATCACCTTTTCGCTTTCCGTCCAACCGAATTTAGACAAGTAAACGGTTAAAGCCGAAATTTCGTTTTTATCGTATTTTTCTATTTCAGGATCGTCTTTAAACCTTTTATACACCTTGTCCGCTCCGAAAGCAACCTTATCCGTTTCTTGTTCTCCCATAAATACCAAATTAAGCAAAGCATTTACGTAAGAAGCAAAAAATCTCTCTCCGCCTTCTTCATAAAAACTCGGCATCTTTCTCGCTCTGAATTTAACAAAAAACTGCTCCGTTGCAACGGTTATTTTTCCGAAATACCCTTTGGTAATCCAAAAATACGTTAATATTCTTTTTACTTCTTTAGAATAAAACGGGTCAACCAAAACGGGTGCAACAAACTCTCCGTACTCTTTATCCGGAAGTGCGGTAAGTATCAACGCCGTTTCTTCTGCCAGCGCATCTCTATGCCTTAGTCCCCAAATAAAAATATCCCTTATCTCCTGCTTTTTAAACGCCGCCGTTATTTCATTTACGGTTTTTTTCGTAAAATCGGTTATTTTCTTGGCGCGTTTTTTTGCCTCTTTTTCCGGTATCTCTTCATCGTAATTTACGGGAAGCAATTTTTCCGCCCTTTCGTCGTTCCCAAGCAATTTATCAGAAAACTCCGAATAAAACTTAAAAACAGGATTTTCTGAATCGATTTTTATCAGCTTATTAAAAACCGATTTTGCTTTTTCGTATTTATTAGCGTTGATAAGCGCAAGCCCGTATAGCAGCAAAACTTTCGTATCGAAAAACTTTTCGTCTATAACCTTTTCTAAATATAAAACCGCAGTGGCGTGGTCTTGTTGCTCTATTGCCACCGTTGCCAACTTTAATCTGTCCACAGTAGTGCTAGCGTCCCGTTCTAGTGCCTTTTTATAATAATAATTCGCCTTATCGTCGTTTCCGGAAAAATGATACGTGCTAGATAAGTTACACAAACTGAAAACGTCTTCTCCAAATTCGGATTGATAAGTTTTAAGTTTTTCTATTGCCTGTTCGTATTCGTCCGTTAAAAAATACGCAACAACCGATTCTGACAAGGCTTCTTTATACTCTTTAGAAGTTTTCGGTACTTGAGAATATTTTTCTTTAGCCTTTTCAACGTCGCCCGCTTTAAGTGCGGCTCTCGCTTCTTTAAGCACTAATTTATAGTCTACTCTTTCCGGCGGATAAACTATTTTATATCCTTTTTTTCTATCCGTTTTGTTAACGAAATATTCTAAAATTTCAGGGTCTATCCCGTCCCCGTCTATATGTCCCTTTTCGTCTACCGCCTTTTGAAAATAATAAAAAGACAATGCGACCGAATCCATATAAAAAAAGTTTATCGCAAGTTCTTCATACGCCGTTCCGCGTTTTTCTTTCGGTGCGGACGCCAAATACTTAAACCAAAACTTATTTGAATACTCAAAAAGCCCCATATCGGCGTAAATATCCGCAACGTCTTCTATCGCATTTAGAGAATATTCTTTTTTAAGCGAAGAAAAAGCCGTGGAAAGTGCGCCTAAAAGGTCGTTTTTTTCCACTCTTTCCTCGGTCATCTTATCATATCTAAAAGCCGAATTGTCAAATTGTAATACTCGGCTTTCCGCTTTGTTATTCTCCAAAAATTCTCTCTTCATCTTCTTTGGTAAACACGTATTCCTTATTGCAAAACTGGCACCCTATTTTTACGGCGCCTTCAGTTTTTATAATGTCCTCAAACTCTGCTTTGCCCAAAGACACTAAAAGTTTTTCTATATAATCTTGACTGCAAAGGCATTTATACTCAGGATAATATTTTTGATAATCTATATCTCCGAAATACTCTTTTATAATGCCTTCCGCGCCGATAGTTTCTATCATAGAAGAAACGTTAGATAAAGACTTTACTATTTCTTCGGCTTTTACTAAGTTTTCTTCTTTTGCATTGGGAAGGGCTTGCAAAATCACTCCACCCGCTCCCACGCAGGTTAAGTCTTTACCTATTTTTACGCCTATCACAATAGCCGTGGGTTGTTGTTCCGAATAAGCGTAGTATGCGGCAAAATCTTCTCCCAGTTCTCCGCTTATAATGTCGGAAGTGCCCGTATACGGCTCTTTAAGCCCCATACTTTTAACAACGGTAATGCGCCCTTTGTTGCCAACGCAACCGGCAACGTCTAACTTACCGTTCGGTTTTAGCGGCAAAGAAACGTTGGGGTTATCTATACTTCCGCGAATTTGCAAATCACAGTTTCCACAAACGGTAATTTTACCGCCAACCCCGTTCCCGTTTACAGAAACGGACAACTTGTCTTCTTTATTTTTAAGCCCGCCGCACATAAACGTGCAAACGGTAAGCGTTCTTCCCAAAGCCGCCGCCGTAAGCGGTGTTAAATTATGTATTTTTATGGCGTCGTTCACCATTTCTGTCGTATCCAAAACGGACAACGTAAGGTCACCGCCAAGAACTATGCTTTTATAAAGTTTGTTCAACTTGTTGTTCCTCCATTGCGCCGTGAAGCGGCAATTTATCCGTTTTTTCGCCCTTGTATAAAAGTTTTAGCAATATCGGTGCTAAAAGAGAACTTACCAACACCAAAAGCACCACTATCGCTCGGTACTCGGGGGCAAGCAAGCCGCCCGCTATTCCTTTTTCGGTAACGATAAGCGCAACTTCGCCGCGGGCTATCATACCTATTCCTATTCTAAGCGAATCTTTATTGCTGAACTTAAACGCCTTAGCCATTCCGCCGCAACCGATTATTTTCATTAAAATAGCAACCACAACAAAGGCAAGCGCAAACAATATCACGTTGGGGGTAAATCCCTGAAAACTTATTTTTATGCCTATGCTGGCAAAAAATATCGGTCCGAATATAGTATAAGAACTTATCGTTACTTTTCTATCGACGTACTGTGCGGAAGAGTGGTTAGTAGATAAAACCAGCCCCGCTATAAACGCACCTGTAATATCCGCCACACCGAAAACCTTTTCCGCAATAAAAGCGTAAAGCAAACATACGGCAATAGACCAAATGGGAATACGTCTTGTGTGCGGGGATTTCTTTTCTATATACTTAAACAGTTTAGACAAACCGAATCCCGCACCGATTGCAAATATAAAGAAGGTAAAAATCCAAAGGATAGAAATTACGGGAAGGTTGTTAGGATTGATAAAATCAAGTATAGCCGAACTGTTTTCTCTTGCTCCCGAAACACTTAAAACTACGGACAAAACTATAATTCCTAAAATATCGTCTATAATAGCGGCGCTCATTATTACCGTGCCGACTCTGCTTTGCAGTTTTCCCAGTTCTCTTAAAACTTCAACGGTGATACCAACGCTTGTTGCCGTCATAATAACGCCAACGAAAAGCCACGTATAAACGCTTGCTTCAGGCAAGAATAAATAAGCGACTAAAAAACCTGCGCCAAGCGGCAACAAAACGCCCGCCATTGCTATCGTGAAAGAAACTATACCCGTTTCTTTTATATCTTTAAGGTTTGTTTCTAACCCTGCGGTAAACATAACGAATATAACGCCTACTTCCGCAAATGCAGAAAGCATATCGTTTTCCGTAATGGGAAATATAGCACCTTCGCCAACGTTAAAAAACACACCCCAAATGGCAGGACCTATAAAAATGCCCGCTATAATAAACCCGAGAACTTGGGGAAGCCCCAACCTTCTCATTAAAATGCCCAAAAGTTTTGTTGAAATTAAAATTATTGCAAGTTGAAAAAGAAAATCCACTACTTCCGTTTGCATAACCTTTATCCGCCGTCCGTTATTTATTTTCAAAACGGACGCCACGGAAAAATCCATAGCGCCGTTTTTAATAAGTGTTAGATATTAAAATCGCCTTTTAACGTTTTTTATTTCTTTTTGCAAGCTCTCTCTTTGCTTGCTCTATGCGCTTTTCACGCTCTAACCTAGTTTTTTCTTCTTCCGAAGGCAACTCTTCTACGCTATATTCGGGGTCGTTTTTGTGCTCTTCTATATAGCGTTCGTTATCTTCATATAAAATTCTTCTGCTTTCGTTAAGTTTTTCTATATCACTTCTGTTAAAGCTGGTAGGCAATTCGGCAAGTTTTAAATCTTCGTCCGTAATAGGTTTAACCGGCTTTCTTGCCATAGCAATCCTGTTTGCGGCATCTAGTTGCTCTCTGTATTTTTTAAGTGCTTCCGAATCGTTTTGTTTTACCTTTTGGTAAATACCGCGGTTCTTTTGCGCACCCGGAACGTTGTCGTTCATAAACTTATCGTATAGCCACTGACAATAATTCGTCCATACCAACAAAAAGTAAGATATCCATAAAAAAATAAACAGCATTACGCCGATAGTCGTAAACAAACTGCCCAAAAGCATTATAAAAAGCGGAGCAATTCCCAAAAGTACGAATATCACGTTTTGCGGCAAAACACCGAACGTTAGTATAAAAGAGTTTTTAAATAGTTGTTTTAGCGTGACCTTATAGGTGACCGTCATACTTATCATATGAAGAGTCATTATAGTAAACAACGACAACAACACTATTATCACGTATTTAGAAACGGTCAAAAGCCACGTTATGCCTTCGCCCATTGCAAGCAACTTGTTTTCGTAAGAAATACCCAAAATAGAAACGTAAAACACCAAAGAATACAAAACCGCAACCAAACCGACGGTTAAAAAATTTTGTTTTACGCCCTTCCAAAAATCGTTTGCAACGAAAACGCCTTCCGTCCAAACCATATTTCTTATAACGTAAGCGCCGCCGGAAATACCAACGCCCGCAATCACAAGTGCCAAAGGCAAAAACAACAGCATTTGAGAATTTGCCACAAGCGCTATATTTTCTTGATACCCCACGAAAGATAACGGTGCTTGATACCCTACCCCGAAAGGCAAGCTGAACGGCGCCATAGCCCCGTAGCCGGACACTGCCATATATCTAAAAAGCAACAGTGCGATAAGCGGTAAGCAAAAGAGCAAAACCAAAAGATTGATAATTACCAACTTGCCGAATCTACCCTTAAAAATATCCCAAAACAATTCCCAGCGGTTAGAAGGTAAACTTTTCCTAGCGTACCCTTCGGACTTTTCCGAGCCGAGCACCATTTTACCTATCAATCCGCCGCCCTTTTTATTTGCCATAATTTTCTCCGTAATCTGTTTCTAAAATAAAGCCCGTCTGTAAACACAAACTTTTTGTTACTATATATACTATACCAAAACTCGGTATTTTTCAAACAAAATCACGCTTGTTGTAAAAAAAACTTTACTTTTAAAAATTTCTTTGTTATATTATAT
>CAYVPW010000040.1:0-8127 GCA_964453915.1 uncultured Christensenella sp.
GGATATATAAAGGAGAAATAAAATGTGTAAAAACAAAAAGCAAACGGTTCACCTTGTGTGCAACGCGCACATAGACCCCATTTGGATTTGGCGTTGGGACGAGGGTGTTTCTGCCGCTATATCTACTTTTAGATCTGCTGCGGAACTTTGTGAAGAATACGATTATGTTTTTTGTCACGGCGAAGTTTTGCTTTATCAAGCGATAGAGGAATATGCGCCGGACTTGTTTGAAAAAATTAAAGAATTAGTTAAAAAAGGCAAGTGGCATATTACGGGCGGTTGGTATTTACAACCGGACTGCAACGTTCCTATGGGCGAAAGCATTGTAAGACAAATTCGCGTAGGACAAAATTATTTTATGGAAAAATTCGGCGTAAAGCCCACTACGGTCACCAACTTCGACTCTTTCGGGCACTCACGCGGGCTTGTTCAAATTTTTAAAAAGTCTGGTCAAGACAGTTATTTCCATATGCGTCCCTATAAAAATGAAATGCCGTTGGAATCCGAACAATATAAGTGGGTTGGATTTGATGGAAGCGAAATTAAAGTAAGCAGACAAACTTCTTACGGCTCTCATTTAGGGCATGCGGAAGAAGAAATTATGCAGCGTTATAGCGAACAACCTCAGCCTGTAATAAGCGTTCTTTGGGGGGTTGGTAATCACGGTGGCGGACCTTCTAGAAAAGACCTTACCGATATTGCTAATATGAACGTTGAAGGCGTTGAATTTATCCACAGTACTCCGGAAGATTTTTTTAGTAAAATCGATCCCGAATATAAAGTAGATAAATCTCTTAGAATTTCAATGCCCGGTTGCTACGTTTCCGTAAGCGAATTAAAGAGTAAACACGCTATGGTTGAAAAGAATTTTTACGAAACAGAAGCGATGGCGGCTCTTTGCAAAATCAACGGAGTCGAAATTAAAAGCGACGAATTAAAAGAAGCGGAAAAAGCAATGTTGTTTGCCGAATTTCACGATTTGTTGCCCGGCACCAGCGTAAAAGCGGGGATAGATGAGGCAATGAATAAGTTGGGCTATGCGGAAGAACTTATTTCAAGAGTAAGAAACAGAGCGTTTTTCCGTTTAACGGAAGATTTTGTTCAAGCGGGAGAAGGTGAATATCCTATATTCGTTTACAATCCGCTACCTTACAAAATTAAAACGGTAGTAGAATGTGAATTTTCTTCTGCAGACCAAAACTGGCACGACACTACTTTTGCAACAATTTATAAAGACGGAAAAGAAATTGAAAGTCAAGAAATTTTAGAGGACAGCGTTCTTAATTTAGATTGGAGAAAGAGAGTTGCTTTCGTTGCAGAATTAGAGCCTATGAGTATGGCTAGATACGACGCAAAATTAAGATACGAGCATTATGAGTCTAACAAGTGGTTAGATACGCCCGCCGCCGAAAAAGATTTAGTATTTACGGACTTAAACAGAACCGTAGTAATCAGCAAGGAGACTGGAAATATTACAAGCTACGTTGTTGATGGCAAAGAATATATCACCGGAGATGCTTTTGCGCCGTATTCTTTTGAAGACAACGCAGATCCGTGGGGTATGGCAGGTTGGCAGTTAGACGGGCTTGGAAGAAATCATAAGGAAATTAAACTTGCGCAAAATCCCAGTGGCGTATTTAAGAACTTAAAGAATATTTCTATTATAGAAGACGGGAAACTTTTAACAAGCGTAGAATGTTTATACGAAGAAAACTCCGTTAAGATACGCAAAGTCTACAGAATTTACCATAATTCTATAGATGTAGACGTTAATTTAACCGTATTCTACAACGATGCCGATACTATTATTAAATTAGGAATTCCAGCAGTAAAGGGAGATAGATATATAGGTCAAACGATTTACGGAACGGAAGATTTGTTTACGGATGGAAAAGAAAACGTTTCTCATAGATACGTAGCAAACGTTTACGAAGGAAATAAATGTTTGGCAATATTTAACGACTGTACTTACGGAAACGCTTATTCAGACGGCGTTATTTATCTTGATTTATTACGTGGTTCAGGATATTGTACACACCCGATTGCAGATCGTGGACTAGTTCCGGACAGATATATAGAAAGAATCGATCAAGGCTATCACCGTTATAATTTTAGAATTTCCGTTTGTGATAGAAGCGATTTAGATAAAAAGGCAATGGAATTTAATAAAAAGCCCACTGCTCTTAATATTTTCCCGCGTGGAACGGGCAAAAAGACTTACGGCAACGTGCAAATTTTTAACGATAAAATTTCTTTTACCGCTTTTACCGAAAAAATGGATAAAACCGGCTTGGTTATTAGATTGTTTAACGGAAACGAAGTATCCGATACATGCACCTTAAAGGTAATGGATAAAATGATAGATTTATCTTTCGGTGCATTTGAAATAAAAACCGTTGTGTACGACGAAAGCGGATTAAAGGAAATTACTGATTTAACTGTTTAATATGTGGGACGAAAAAGATTATAGACGAAATCTCGTTGATATGCACATAGAAGATTGGAACGAAGAGTTCTTGTCTAAATTTAGTGTAGAAGGATTACTTTAACAATCTAGTAAAAGCAAAAATTCAATCTCCGATGATTTATTTTCAGTCTCATACGGGTCTTTGCAACTTTGAAACAAAAGTTGCAAAGACTCATAATGCTTTTAAGAAAGATAACAAGATAAAAGCGCTTGTAGATAAATGCCTAAATGCGGGAATGGACGTTGTAGGGTATTATAGTGTAATTTATAATACTTGGGCAGAAAAAAATCACCCCGAATGGGCAATGAGAACGGCAGATGGGAAAACCTTTACTCAGTTAGGGCAAAGATACGGTATATGTTGCCCAAACAACCTTGGTTATAGGCAATTTATAAAAGAACAAGTCAAAGAAATGTCTTTAACTTTTAAGGGGATTAAAGGGCTTTTTTACGATATGCTTTATTTCCCTTTTCCTTGCCACTGCGAAGAATGTAAAAAGCGTTGGGAAAAAGAAGTAGGCGGTCCTATGCCAGAAAAAGAAGACTGGAACGATTCGATTTTTTTATTGCATATCAAAAAAATGCAAGAATGGATAGGAGAGTTTGCTGCATACTTAAAAAGTCTTACGGACGAGTTTTTTCCTAATACAACAACGGAACAAAACGTTGCTTCCGTGCTTGCTTTTTCGGGTAGGTGCGCACAAACGGAAAAAGTGAACGATAGTTGTGAATTTGCAGGCGGAGATTTGTACGGGGATTTATATAGACACTCTTTTTCGGCTAAATATTATAAAGAATTAACGAAACGTCAGCCGTTTGAATATATGGTTTGTCGTTGCGACAGTAATTTAGGCGAACATACGGCTTCTAAAACGGACGAGCTTTTAAAAACGGAATTTTTACTTACCTCTTATCATCACGGTGCAAACCTTGTGATAGACGCAATAAATCCGGACGGAATGTTAAACGGAAAAGTTTATGATAAATTGAATCGAGTTTTTGAATGTACAATGCCGTTTGATAAATTTTATGAAGGAAAACTTATCAAAGACGTTGGGTTGTTTTTCGATTCAAAAACAAAATTTAATCCGGAGCGCGGCTATAATTCTTGCAATATGTTCAGTTGTGTTGGTGCGTGCAAAACGCTTATAGGTAATCACGTTCCCGTAAGCGTTATTGCTAATGGTATTTTAGACAGATTGAAAGACTATAAAGCGATTATTGCCGGCGAACTACAAGATTTTTGCGATAACGACTACGAAAAAGATTTATTTTCTTACGTTAAAAACGGTGGAAGTTTATTCTTATCCGGAAAAAGTAATTCCAAGTTGATGGAAGAATTTTTCGGTGCAAAATTTTGCGGATTTACAAAAGAAAGTAAAACGTATATAACGCCGGATTGTTGCGCTCAAACATTATTAGAAGAATTTAGTAAAGATTCTCCTATGCCCATAAACTACGCTTTGCCTATTTTTAACGTAAAAAATAAAGAATACGTAAAGGGAGTTGTAGCTTTGCCTTATACAGACCCTGCCGATAGCACTAACTATGCGTCTATACACTCTAATCCGCCGGGAAAATTTACAAATTATCCCGCAATTATGATAAGAGAATACGGAAAGGGCAAAGTTTTTTGGATTGCAGGAGCAATAGAGCAAGACGACAGAACTTGTTTTAAAAAAGTATTTAAAAATATTTTAGATTACCTTGTTGGTAAAAATAACTACTCTTTTAATGCAAAACTATCTAAAACGGTAGAACTTATCTCTTATAAAACTGAGAAGGGTTTTATATTTAATTTTATAGATTTAGTTAATTACGAAGACGATTTGACTAAAGAATTTTATATTGAATTTGCAAGCGAAAGTAGCCCAAGCAAAATAGAAGTTTTGCCTAGCGATATAAATGTAAAGCAAGTTTATGAAAACGGTTTGTTAAAACTTTTTGGAAATATAAAAAATTACGGTACGATAAAGGTTGATTTTTAATATGAAACTCAAATATTTAGGTACAGCCGCAGCGGAAGGTGTTCCAAGTGCTTTTTGTAATTGTGCGGTTTGTAAAGAAGCAAGAACTTTAGGTGGCAAGAATATTAGGGCACGCTCTCAGGTTTTAATCGATAAGGACCTTTTAGTAGATTTTGGTGCAGATACTTATAGCAGTTCCGTAAAATATGGCGTGGATTTATCTGAAATAAAATACTTTTTAATCACGCACACTCATTCAGATCATTACGTTCCTATGTATTTTAATATGCGTGGCGGCGTTTATGCCCACGATATGAAAGTTAAGGACGTTTATCTATGCGGAAACAGTGAAGTGGAAAGAAAATTTTGGCTTTTTCACGAAAATAATTTACCGGAAGATATAAAAAACAACATTCATTTTGTATTGCTAAAAGCGTTTGAAAGGGTTAAACTCGGCGATTATTTTGTGACACCGCTAAAAGCAGACCACGCCAAAAACGAAGATGCTTTTGTATACGTGATAGAAAAAGGTGGAAAGACCATTCTGTATTGCAACGACACGGGAATTCTTCCGCAAGAAGATTTAGACTATTTGGCAAATATTGGCATAAAATTCGATTACTTAAATTTAGACTGCACGCACGGAATAGTTAAAGATACTTGGGGTAATCATATGTCGCTAAATGACGACAAGATTTTATATGATAAACTTAAAGAAATAGGCGTGCTAAAAGACGGTACGAAGGTTTGCGTCACACATTTTTCTCATAACAACATTGTAAACCACAAAAAAATGAAAAAACTTGCCAAAGAATACGGTTTTACCGTGGCTTACGATGGCATGGAAATAAAAATTTAACTTAAGGAGTTAAAAAATGTTAGACAAACATTTAATAGTAAAAACAAATCCAATTGCTAATCCCGAAAACGTTGTTTTATGGAAAGACTATAGAATTACCGTTTTAAAAGACAGGCTTTTTAGAATAGAACAAAACAAAGATAAAAAATTCCGTGACGGAGCAACTCAATCCGTATGGTTTAGAAATACCGAAAAGGTTGACTTTTGCTTAAAAGAAAGTGCGGATAAATTAGAAATTGCTACAAATTCTTGTACTCTTATACTGTATCCGGAAAGAAAAGATTGTCGCATATTGCTAAACGGAGAAATTAAAGAAATAAGCAACGAAGGCAACTTAAAAGGAACTTATAGAACCCTTGATTGTTGGGACGGAGAATATTTTTGCGAATACGCTTTGAAAGAGCGTGCTAAAAAAATCGACCTAAACGACGGCGTTTGTTCTAAAACGGGCGTTGCATTGTTTGACGATGCAAACTCGCTTACGCTTTTAGATAACGGCGAAATTTCGCCCGAAAAAGGCGTTGGTACGGACGAATATGTGTTTGCATACGGCAACGATTACAGAAACGCCGTAAAAGCGCTTTTCGATATTACCGGAGAAGTGCCTATGATTCCTAGATATTCGCTTGGTAACTGGTGGAGTAGATATTACAAATATACCGACAGGGAATATTTGAAACTTTTAAACCGTTTTGTAGAAAAAGACATTCCTTTAACCGTTGCAACAATCGATATGGATTGGCACTATTCCGATAAGATAAAAGAAGAAAAAGGCTTAACGGAAGAAAACGAAGACAAAACTTCTTTTAACGGAAATAACGGTTGGACGGGGTATTCTTGGAATAAAAACCTTTTCCCCGATTATAAGTCTTTTTTGAAAAAAATTGAAGAATTAAACTTAAAAACAACCCTAAATGTTCACCCTGCAGACGGTATTCGTTGGTGGGAAGATATGTATAGCGAAATGGCTACTGAAATGGGAATAGACCCAAAAACGAAACAAAAAGTTAATTTTAATATAGCCGACACGCATTTTATAAACGAATACTTTAAAATCTTACATAAACCGTACGAAAAGGACGGTGTGGCATTTTGGTGGGTAGACTGGCAACAAGGTACGGATTCAGGCTTAGACGGCTTAGATCCACTTTGGGCACTTAACCACTATCATTATCTAGACAACGCCGTTAATCACGACGTGCCGCTTATTCTTTCTAGATTTGCAGGCGTAGGTTCTCATCGCTACCCGTTAGGTTTTTCCGGCGATACGATTATCACGTGGGATACCTTAAAGTTTTTACCCTATTTTACGCTTACCGCAAGCAACGTGGGCTACACTTGGTGGAGCCACGATATAGGCGGGCATATGTGCGGAGAAATGGATGAAGAACTATATTTAAGACATATTCAGTTCGGTGTGTTTAGCCCCATAAACAGGCTTCATTGCTCAGATGCTGAAACAACTTCTAAAGAGCCGTGGTATTATGGAAACGGTACGGGAAGAATTGCCGAAGACTGGCTTAGACTTCGCCATAGAATGATACCTTTCTTGTATTCGTTAAGCTATAGAACGCATAAAGAAGGCGTGGCTTTGATAGAGCCGTTGTATTATAAATGGCCCGAAAAAGAAGCGTACGAAATGAAAGAAGAATACGTTTTTAGTGAAAATTTATTGGTTGCACCCGTTGTTTCTCCGCTTAAAGAAGACGGATATGCTTATACGGACGTTTGGATTCCCGAGGGAAAGTGGACGGATATTTTTACCGGAGACGAATACGATATAGAAAAGGGCGGCAAAAAGAAAACTTTATTAAGAAAGTTAGAATCAATCCCCGTTTTGGCTAAGTCGGGCACGATTATTCCGCTATCAAGAGATAAAGGCAACTTTGCTGGAAACCCCGTAAATTTAGAAATAGACGTATATAGCGGAAACGGCAGTTTTGTGCTTTACGAGGACGGCTCTGAGGGGTGTAATTATCACGGTGAAGCATTTACCCGTTTTGAACAAGAATTTGTTTCTAATGGCGGATTTGACGTTATTACGCTATCAATTTCATCTGACGGAGAAACAAAAGTAATTCCTAACGGAAGAAAATTGAGGGTAGTATTTAAAAACGTTGCAGAGGGTGAAGTATCTGTGTTTGAAGACGGCGTTAAACTTAACTTAAAAGAAAATTACTTTGATAACGCCGTTGCTGAATTTGATTATAATCCATCTAAAAAATATCAAATTACGGTAAAAAGCAAAACCGTTTCCGATATAGAAAAAGTTTTATTGAGAACTAAAGAAGTGCTTACCGCTTCCGAAGGCAATAACGACGGAAAATACTGGTACGGTTGGAAAAAACTTGTAGACGTTAAAACAATAAAGGAATATTTAGAAATAATTGATACCCTTCCTTTTAGAGAAGAAGTAAAAACAAGACTAAAAGAAAATTTATAAAATTTAGTTAAAAATAAAATCCATCGTAATTTTAAGGTAATTACGATGGATTTTTATGTGTTTCCTATAAATTTATTTCAGAATTTTAAAAAAACATTCAATTTATGCTTGATATTTTTCGCAAAATGGACACGTTTTTTTGGAGTTAGACACAAAGAATGGGGGATAAAAAAAGCTCAAAACACCACTTTTTTAATAAAAAAAAAGCCTTTTTAAGGGCGTTTATAATTTTTGGTGGGAAGGGGTGGATTCGAACCACCGAAGTCGCTGACGACAGATTTACAGTCTGTTCCCTTTGGCCGCTCGGGAACCTTCCCATTTAATTATTTACTAGTGTTGGAGCTGGTGACTGGAATCGAACCCGCAACCTGCTGATTACAAATCAGCTGCT
>CAYVPW010000041.1:0-7824 GCA_964453915.1 uncultured Christensenella sp.
GATAAAAGCATTTTATAAACTTATTAAGTTAAAAAAACTTTATAAAGCATAATAAGCAAATAAAAAAGTTTAAAAGGCTTTTAAATAAAAAAACTTGCTTGTTAAGCAATAAAAGCAAGTAAAACAAGTAAATTGCTTACGGAAATTTCGAAAGGAATAAACCATAAAACCGCTTTGAGAAACCGTGTGATTGTGATATTATTAGTACAAGTAGGTTTACGGAACAGTGAATTAAGGCTTCTCCCCCCTATCCGCTTTGGATTTTAAAAAAGGTTGTATCGAAATTAGGCACTGAAAAGGCGATAGACGGCGTGTAGTGGCTTTTCCCATTCTTGCTCGGCAACTCATTCAAGAGTACCTAAAAAGTGGCGTTAGACCGCCAAATTTAAGCCCCGACGATTATTTATTCGGAACAGACTGCGACGAGAACGGAAAGACGACGAACGGGAAAGTTTGGAAGCCTTTTTCATCGCAAGGGCTTTTAGGGCTTGTGAACAGATACACTCGGCTTTGTTGCGGACACGAAGTCGGCGTGCACTGTTTAAGACATTGTGCCGCTTCGCTTTGGGATAATCTCGGAATTGAAATGCGAGATATACAAAACGCGTTAGGACATTCAAGCATCGCTCTAACCGAAAAAATCTACGTTAGCGTGTTAAACAAGTCAAAATCGGCGAACAGTATAAACCTTGCCTTTGACGGAGCAATTTAATTTATTAAAAAATTAGGAGAACAGAACAGATTATGACGAAAGAAAGATTAGAAGAAATATTAAAATTTAAAAACTTAAAGAAAATAAAATCGGAATAAGTAAAATCGGGTTATAAATATGCCAATAAAGGTGATGGCTTTAAATACGATATTATGGAGATAATTGACAACGAAAAATCATACACCACCGATTGCTACGAAGATTTTTTTGACGACCATAGTTATTTCGCCGAAGTTTATCAAAACATAAAAGGCTACGAAGAACACGTGTTTATAATTGTTACCCAACTTGCAATTTATAGAGATAAAAACAATTTAGAGTTCCCCGATCGCATTGATTTGTACGTAAAAGAAAAATATTAAAAACGATATAAAATACCCACCGAAAAATCGGTGGGTATTTTGTTATTTAATTAAAAACAACTTATATCCAGTAAGCATATAAAACTATATCGCTTGTTCCACCGGTTATAGTTTCAACCTTTTGTTTATCGGCATTCAACCAACACAAAAAGGTTTTTCCGTCTTTAACAGGGTTAGAAAGCGTTATCGTTTGCCCTTCTAAAACGTAATCTACGTTATCCGCAGAGTTTACGCCGCCGTTTAAGCAATAAGTTATTCTGTTAACTTTTAGCCATTTAGCAACTAGTTTAACGCCGGAATCGATATAATCTTTAGGATCAACCTTTACTCCGTTTACCGTACCCAAATGCCAGCCTTCAAAACTGTATCCGTCTTTTTGGGGCTCTGTTATATATTCGTTTATATAACCGCCGTTTAAGTCGTATTCAATTTCCGGATTAACGTATTCAGAAGAAAAAGAAACATTAAAACTTAAACCGTTTATACCGGTATTGCAGAAAGTTGCGCCTGCGCCGAAATACTCTACCAAAATTATCACGCTGGTTGCGTTTTTATCTGACAAATAATCGTTAAAACTGTAATTTAATACCGGTGTTGCGACGTAATTAGTAAAAGAAAGGTCTTCAAACAAATATTCTTTTACAGTGTGATAAGTGCTTCCGCCGTCTAAACTCAAAGAATATCTCAAGAAATAATCGGTATCTTCTTCGTATAAAGTATGCCCTTCGGAATCTCTTTGCGGGTCAACCACGTACATATCCGCACTTACGCTAAGTCCGTTTATATACCTGCCGCTAAACCCTGAATCGTACCTATAAGATACGGAAGATTTATAAGAAAGTTTACCGGCATCACCAGTTCCAAGCCTTCCGCCGGATAAAATCGCCTGATACTTTGCATAAGCGTTTGACATATCCCACTGACTATAATTACTAGTACTCAAACTGTTAGGATAAGTATAATTAAATTGCTTGCTTTCTTCTGCAACGGTTGTTAAAACTTCCGTTCCACTAAACGCGGTTTTTACCAAAACAGAGCTTGTAAAACTGATTTTAACAAACAATTCTTTTGCTCCTACCACTTCGTCCGTAATAACAAACGCATTTCCGAATTTCCCCATTTCGTAGTCGTTATAACTAGCAATTTGCCAGTTTACGCCGTCAAAAGAAGTTTCTACTTGATAAGCGCCGTCCGGACTTAAAAATCTACCTGAAACGTTGATTTTAGCCGAAGTAAATCTAGAATATTCTGAAGCGTTTAGTTTATGAATAACATATCCGGAACTACTTGTGGTAAGCCCCCTGTTCGTTGCTTCTACGTTGCAAACGGAATAAACGTTTTCTTGCCAAAGTTTTGAGGTGGCGTTTCCCAAATAAGAAAATTCACCAAAAACCGCATTAACATCGTTGTTAAATTGCGTTTCGCTTCCGCTAACAGAAACAGGCTCGGTATCTAAATTAAAAGTAAATTGGTTTTCTTGCATAAAATAGCCTTTTCCGCCGTTGTTTTCAGAAGCAAACGGAGAATAATAAACGTGATCTACACTTCCGTCCGCCCTAAAAATAAACTGAGAAAAAATACCCGAACCGCCAAACTCTTCTATTTGCGGATTTATCATAAACTGATAAACGGGATTGCCGTTATCGCCAAAATCCACACGGCGAAGAACAGAACCGTCATTCGTACAATCGTGCCCGCAAACAACCATAAAAATGTTTTCGTGTTTTCTAAGGAATGTATTCCACGATCTAAATCCGCAATCGGTTAAATCTTCCGCTGTTCCGATCATATAAGAGTGCATAGAAACGATTACTTTTTTATCGGGATTTGCTGCAACCTTTTGGTTTGCCCAAGCCAAAATCTCGTCCGTGGGATAGGTTCCCAAAGTTATAATCATATAATCGGTGCCATTTGCGCTAAAATAATAGGTAGCCGCCTCTAAATCGTTATACAGAGACTCTCCAAACCAAGATTTAGAACTAAAATCGCTACAAGTAAAATAATTGTTAAAAGAATCTTTTACTCTATAACTTTCAGCCATATCTTCGTAATCGTGATTTCCCATAGTCATTGCAACAGGAATACCCAAACCCATAAGTTTGTCCGCTTGATTTTTTGCAAACTGCAACTGCATTTTCCAGTTAAGCATACGGTTGCCGTTATAGTTAACGTATTTATAAGGATTACCCGTAGGAATACGCCAACTCAAAAATTCACAATCGTCTACAATGTCACCAACACTTATAAACGCTTTCAAGTTCATTGCAGTTGCGTTATCTCTAATATAATTATAAGATTTTGCAACGAATTCACTGTTATATTCTACGGCAGTTTGTTGATCTCCCATAACTACGATAGAAAAATCGCCTTCGTTTAAGGAATCTCCGCCAACCTTAACGTTGTCTCCTTGCGCAATAAACTTTTTTGTATACGCACTGGAATCGGCTACATAATCGGTAGTGCCGCCCTCTAAAAGGAAAGTATCCGCATCTATACCGAAACATTGTTGAATAATAGCAGCGCCTTCTTCAGTTATATCGTCCGTAGAACGCCCGTTATTGTTATGCAAAACACCGAATTTATCGGAATTAGCCTCTATAAACGCTCTCGTATAGGTTTGATTTGAAGAATTCTTTATTTTATTAGTTTGCGCCTTTATTATATCTTCCTCTTCCGTAATGCCGTTAGACGCCAAATATTCTAAAAACAACGCTCTTAATTCTTCGCCGGTGGCAACGTCTGCCCTGGTGTTGCTTTTAAATGCAAACGCCAAAGAAACAGAGCAAAGCAAAAATAAAGATAACACGCATAAAATTATTTTTTTAGTCAAGGATAATTTTTTCATTTTAACTAAACCTCTCAAAATATATCGTCTACGCCAAAGCCGAAACCGCCTTCACCAAAGCCACCTTCGCCGCTAGACAATATCACTTCTTTATCAAAAGTAAAAATTTCAATTTGTACTTCTTCGTATGTCTTTAATTCTTTCATAAAATTTACTCTCCCAAAGTTGCCGCATAAGCCTTTGCAGACAATCCGTAGTTATAAAGTGCCTTTACCAAATCTGCCTTTAAATCACTTGAAGCAGCTTGATTGTTATACACAAAAGATTTTACACTATAAGTCACCGTTTGCACCAGAGTATCTCCGTTGTATAACTTAAACGTATATACCTTATCAAAATCAGTTGCATAAATACCGTCACTATAAGCACGAATTGCATTTACTAAACTTCCGTTTTTATCAACTGCACGTTTTCTTTTATAGTAATTTCAGTTTCCGCCAAGCCTTCGGCAGAAATTGTAATTCTTGCGTTTTCGCCTTGATAAATAGCATATATTCTATTGTTATAATCAAACCAAACGCCCATACCTACAATGCCAACGTTTTCTTCTGTAGACACACTGTCGGTATAATCGGTTTGAGTAATGAAAACAAAACTCGTTTGCCCCGTAATACCTGTATTTACCAAACTATCCGTTTTATAATCTTTATATAATTGCGCTTTTGCACCGTATTCTAAAATATCCGCTAAAAGCGTTGCAAGTTCGCCAGAAGGATTATTATTTAACAAGTTTTGGCAATAGGTCAAAACAGAATAATTATCTTTTAGCGCCTTTGTTTCTCCGTCTATAATTAGTTCCGCCTTAACATTGTCTCCCAAACATTGCGGAGCAATGCGGATAAAATCAAAGCGGTAATAATCTTGAATCATAATAGGAGCAGCCGTAAACGTGCTTCCGTTCATAGTAAAGCGCATTTCCGCAGTAGTAAACACGTAATTTATATTCACGTAGTAATTAAGCGTTAAATCCTTGCCGAGTGTAAGTGTTGCAGAAACAATATTTGCCACGTCGGAAGAATCAACTTGCCAATACGCAGTAAGCACCACGTCTCCCATTCTGCCTATCGCAATATTTTCAACCGTTGCACCGTTACCGTCTTTCCAATACAAGAAAGTATATCCATCTTTAGTTGGGTCATAAAGCGTTGCGCCGCTTTCGGGTGTGTAAGTTACGGGGTTATTAGCATTGTTTGTTCCGCATTCTAGATTATAAGTAATGCTGAAAGTTAAAGTAATTTCAACGTCTTCTACCCATTTTGCGTAAAGAGCAACGTTGCCCTTTCTGCCAACGGGGATATTATCAATATAGTTTTCAAACGTGCTTTCGGTATACCAACCCGCAAAAGTATATCCCGTTTTAGTGGGCACGTATAGTGTTGCTCCAACTGCAGAAACGTAATATTCGGGGTTGTTTGCAGCGTTTGTTCCGCCGTCTAAATTATAAGTTACGGTAAATTTATCCCAAACGCCTTTAACGTATAGCACGGTATCCCCTAAAATTACGGTTGTGCTATCAAATACTTGTGTGCAAGCGGCGTCTGTATAAAGTTTATCGTCTGCCCTAGTAAAACCTTCGGGCATAGTAGAAACCTGCGTAGTATCAAACGCAGTGCCCTTAGTCACACTAAAACGTTGAACGTAGTTATTGCCAAAATCTATATTAACCCTAGAAGATTGATAAGTTAAATTAACGGCAAGACTTCCAACGTTAGTCCATTCGGGATAATTAGAACTGTTTCCTATAACTAATTTTAGATAGAAAACGTTTTCTCCAAACACGTATTCGTCAAAAGAAAATTTTGTTAAAGAAGACTTGTGATTATTAGTAATCGGACAACTGTAAATCATCGTATAAGTTTCATTATCATAACTTATATAAAAATCTACCTTTTCTCCGTTTCCCTTTTGATTATAGTCAAAAAGTCTTGCGGTCATTTCTATTCCGCCCGTGCCGAAAGCATAGCCTTCTTTTGCTTGATATTTATAAATAACGTAGCCTTCACTTTGCTTATTAGAAGAAAGCGCCGTAGAATTTGTGCTTCCACCAGTGTTAGAATAGTCAACCTGATCAACAATTTGTAATCCGCTATACGCATAAGCATCTTGCATCCAACCGGTAGAACCGTCTTCGTAAGAGCTGTAATCGTAAAAAGCACTTCCGCCGCTTACCTTTGATTTAGATTGATAACCCGTAATATCAAGGCTGCAAACCGTTACGTTAACTCTACTCAAAGCCAAATTTTGATTTATGTCAGAACCAACTGTAGTTTGGTTGCCATAATATTCGCTAATTGTTTTTCCGCCGTAAGTTGCTTTGCACCATTCGTTTAGTTCGTTATAATCCATTTGAATCAACTCAAACTTAACGTAAACGTCACCCTCTCCGGAAAGATAAGAAGAAACGTCTCCGGAAATATTATATTCTAACGGACTCCATAGAGCACCACTAGAAGTTATTCCGCCCGTAAAAGTATCTTCCGTATCCGCTCTTTTTACCGTAAAGTTTGTCCAGTTAGACGCATTATACATAGAAAAAACTTGTGTATAATTAATATTATCACTGCTTAGGTATATATTAAAGTTAGATTTAGTAGCACCTATACACCCCGCCAACCCCTTGTGGTCGAAAGAAATGGTTAAATCTAGTTCTACCCCATCAAAATAATAGTTATTATCGGGCGTAAGTTTATAAACAAAATATCCGTCGCCCAAGTTAGAACAAGTATTAGAATCTGCCCACGTGGAAGAAGGTATCAAACCGAATCCGTGCCCGCCTGCAGGTTTATAAACGTGATCGTATTCATAAAAGCCCAAACCGGAAGTTGTAGTGTTGTTATTTGCGGTAAAATCTTTGCTAATAGTCATAAGTTTTGTAGGCTTAGACTCTTTATAAGAAATAGTCAAGCTCTTCATTCTTATACCGCAATAATTTAAATAAATTTTGCCCGTTCCGTTAGAAAGCCCGTTGGGATAAGTTTGATTGCCATTTGTATCTGTTTTTAACTTAAAAGCCGTATCTATCTCTTCCGTACTCATATGTTTTAAGGTTATCTTTACGTAGTTGGTTTCTTCTATAGATAAATATTTAGTTAAATCGCCGGAAACGGTCACGCTATTATAATTTCCCGCAGCACCCAAACCGTAGCAATCGTTTCCGCTGCTGTCTTTTACAGAAAATTCCGAACCGCTTTTTGCAGAAAACAAACTAAAAACAGGATCGCCGAAATTCTCTTTCTCGGTAGAAACGCTTATTTGTATATCCGTTTTTCCATAATAATCAGCAATGTTTGCATAACCGAAATAAGTTGTAAAAGAAATGGTAAAATCTTTTATTCCCATTCCGGTAGAAGGCGTAATTTCATAAATAAAATAGCCCGTGCCATAATCAACGCTTCCGCCCCACGCCGCCGCAGGAATTAAACCGTAATCTGCATTTCCCGTACTGCCTTGATCCATTGCAACGTGATTATACTCTATAAAGTTTTTAGAGGATAAACTTCCGCCTGAAGTAAAATCATCGGTAAACGTCACGGTGTTTTCTTTAGAAGTCGTTGCCGCATTAGCGCTTGAACCGCTAAGTCCAAACGTAAAAAAGCCCACGAAACAAAACAACGCCATAATTGCCAAAACAACAATTTTTGTTAGCCTTTTACTCATATGTTCTCCTTTGTTATTTGTTGTTCAATTTTATATATAAAAAATATTGCAAAACGGAAAGACAAATTTGCAATAGTCTTGCCCGCTTAACGTTATTATTTGCAAATATACGTTACGTATAAAAATCCGTTAACGTAATAAACGTTTTTATTGCAATAAAACAAAAACTTTCTTTTAATTATGTTTTAAGGTAATTTAACTTTATATGGTTTTTTTAACTTAATCTATAAATATTTTAACCTAAAAAC
>CAYVPW010000042.1:0-7589 GCA_964453915.1 uncultured Christensenella sp.
CCCCTAAAAGCAAAAAGATTATATAATAAAATAAAAAATTAGTCAAATAAAATAAGGTGAAAAGTGGAAAAGAAATTTAAATTAGGCGTTATTGGTGCCGGTTTTATGGCAAGTGCCATAGTAAAAGGGGCGTTGGCTTCTGATGCGCTAAATAAAAGCGACGTTATAATGAGCGATTTAAGCGAAGAGTGTTTAACAAAAGCAAAGGCTTTGGGTGTTAATACTACTACCGATAATTTGTACTTGGCAAATAATGCCGAATACGTTTTATTTGCCGTAAAACCGCAAAGTTTATCTGCGGTTTTGCAATCTATAAGCGGTGCGGATTGCAAAAAATTTATTACCATTATGGCGGGAATAAAAATTGCAAGAATTAAATCTGCTTTTCCAAATGCGATTATTACCCGTTGTATGCCTAACACGCCCTGTGCGATAGGTAGCGGTGCTATAGGCGTATGTGCTGAAGAATTTATTGAAGAGGCTGACAAGTCGTTTGTAAAGGCTTTATTCGAGCCGATAGCAAAAGTTGTATTTGTTAGTGAAGATAAACTTAACGCCGTCACGGGGGTTAGCGGAAGCGCGCCCGCATATTTCTATTCTTTTGTTAAGGCGATTATAGATTCCGGCGTAAAACACGGTTTAGAGTACGAAGAAGCAAAGCAACTTGCCGTTGCTACAATGATAGGTAGCGGAAAGATGATAGAGAAAAATCCCGATAAGCCTATAGAAGAACTGATTTCGGCAGTTTGCAGTAAAGGCGGAACTACTATTCAGGCTATAAGTGCCTTTGAAAAAGGCGATTTGCAAGGTTTGGTGGGTGATGCTATAGATGCGTGCGTAGAACGCTCTAAAGAACTGGAAAATTGCTAAAATGAAAAAGGTTGATATTTATACGGACGGAGCTTGTTCGGGCAATCCTGGAAACGGGGGGTATTGCGCCATATTGATTTATAACGGAGCGGAAAAGGTTGTTTCAGGTGGCGTAAAAGACACAACTAACAACCGAATGGAGATTTTGGCTGTAATAGAAGGCTTAAAAGCGTTAAAACAAAAGTGTTTGGTGACGGTTTACAGTGATTCTCAATACGTGGTTGATGCGATAAATAAAAATTGGCTAAAAGATTGGATTGCAAAAGGGTGGAAAACATCGGGGAAATCTCCCGTAAAAAACGTTGACCTTTGGCAAGAACTTTTAGAATTATTGTCTATACACACGGTTGAGTTCGTAAAGGTTAAGGGACATTCTGATAACGAATACAATAACAGATGCGATAAAATTGCCGTAAGTTGTTATAAAGAATTGATTTAGTAATAAAAATTTTACCTTATGATATATAATGTATCGTGGAAAAGGGGATTTTTGCTAAAATTTTAAACTTTTTAAGCGGATTATTGACGATTTTATCTGGCGGAACGGTGTTGATTTTTTCAATATTGTTCTTTCACGTTTGTGATTACGATTTGTATTTTAACGAAAAAATCTTTATATCGTTTTTGGTAAGTATTGTTTCCGTAATAGTGATATTATCGTTTGTGTTTTGTAAAAACGATTATAAATTTGCTTATAAATTATGCGTTTTTGCAATAGCTCTTTCTCTTTTTGCGGTTTGCGGACTGTATTTGATGAAAATTACGGGGATTTTTGATAAGTTTGAAAGTGTAGGCGCTTTTAGAGAGTTTATTTCCGAATTTGAAGAGTATGCGGCGTTGGTTTTTATTTTTGTGCAGTTTTTGCAAGTGGTTATGCTACCTGTTCCGTCTTTTATACTTATCAGTGCGGGAGTGTTATTGTTTGGACCGCTTAAATGTGTGTTGTTTTCTTTTTTGGGAATTTATGCAGGAACGTTAATATCTTTTTGTATAGGCAAAAGATACGGTATAAAATTTGTAAGGTGGTTGGTGGGGCAAGAAAAGGTAGATAAACTTTTGCTTGTTTTGAGTAAAAACAATAAAGCGTTGCTTGCGTGTATGTTTGTTTTTCCGTTTTTTCCGGACGATTTGCTGTGCTTTGTTGCAGGCGTATCACATATGAATTTTAAGGAATTTGTAATAATAACTTTTATTGCTAGGGCAATATCCGTGTTTTTTTCTTCTTATTCTATAAATAATAGTCTTATACCGTATAACACGTGGTGGGGGATTTTGATTTGGGTGCTTATATTTGTTTTAGGCGTCTCTATCGTAATTCTGACAAGTCGTAAACTCAACAAACAAAAATGATAGATAAAACAATATGAATTTAAGTTTTTTATGTCACGCATAATAGAGAAAAATAAATGAAAAATCGTATAATTATAGTCGGTGGCGGGGCTGCGGGATTATTTGCGTCAGTTGCTGCATTACAACAAAATAAAAACGTTTTACTTTTTGAAAAAAACGAAAAACTAGGCAAAAAAATATATATTACAGGCAAGGGGCGTTGTAATTTAACAAACGACGTAGACGTGCAAGAGTTTATGCAAAACGTTTGCGTTAACCCCAAATTTTTGTTTAGTGCGCTTTACGGGTTTACGCCGGAAAATACCAAGTCTTTTTTTGAGAACAACGGACTAAAGTTAAAAACTGAAAGAGGAAAAAGGGTTTTTCCTTTAAGTGATAAAGCAAGCGACGTGACTAAGACGTTAGAAAATTACTGTAGAAACAACGGCGCTGAAATAAAACTCAATTCTAAAGTAGATAAAATTGCCGTTAAAGACGGTAAGGTTTGTGGGGTTTATAGTGATGGTGCGTTGTTTGAGGGCGATTCTGTTATTATTTGTACAGGCGGAATATCCTATCCGCTTACCGGAAGTACGGGGGACGGATATAGGTTTGCAAAAGAATTTGGGCATACCGTTTCTCCTCTAAAACCCGCTTTGGTAGGAATAGAACTTAAAGAAAATTTTTACTCTGAAATACAGGGATTATCACTAAAAAACGTAAATTTATCTTGTTTTTTTAACGGTAAAAAGATTTTTTCGGATTTGGGAGAAATGCTTTTTACTCATTGCGGAATATCCGGACCTATGGTTTTAACGTTATCTAGTCTGATAAACAAAAAAAACACGGCGGATTTAGAGTTTTTGCTAGATTTAAAACCCGCTTTAACAGATGATGTGTTGGAAAAAAGGCTAATAAGGGAGTTTGAAACGTTTAATTTAAAGGCGTTATCTAACGCAATGAATACTCTAATGCCTAAAAACTTAGTGCCTGTGATACTAAAAGCCGCATCTGTAAACGGCAAAAAAAACTGTGCCACTGTTACTGTTGAAGAAAGGAAAAGGTTGATTACCGCAATAAAAAAATTCAAGTTCCATGCAAAGGGGCTTAGACCGGTTGAAGAGGCGATAGTCACATCCGGTGGAGTAAACGTTAAAGAAATTAATCCCAAAACTATGGAAAGCAAGTTGGTTTGCGGATTATATTTTGCCGGAGAAGTATTAGACGTTGATGCTTTTACGGGTGGATTTAATTTGCAAATTGCATTTTCTACGGGATTTTTGGCAGGAAAAAACGCTTGAAATAACACAAATTATATAATTTTTGGAGAAATACGTTATGAAAAACAAGTTTAGCATTGCTTTGGACGGACCTTCCGGAAGCGGAAAAAGCACGTTGGCAAAATTTTTGTCGCAAAAATTAAACGTTTTATATTTGGATACGGGTGCAATGTACAGAGCTTGCGCCGTTAAAGCGATAAAAATGGGAATAGACACCTTTGACGAAAAAGGAGTTTCTTCTTTTATAAACGATATAGACTTGCAAATTAAGTACGTTGACGGTGCTCAAAGAACTTATTTAGACGGGGAAGACGTTTCTGAAAAGATTAGAGAACCGCACGTTTCTATGGCGGCGTCTAACGTGTCAAGCTTAAAGTGCGTAAGATTAAAAATGGTTGATATGCAAAGAAAAATCGCAGGTGAAATGTCTTGTGTTTTGGACGGCAGAGATATAGGTTCTTACGTTTTGCCTAACGCTGATTATAAGTTTTATATTACGGCAAGCGTAGAAGTAAGGGCAAAAAGAAGATTTGACGAGTTGACCTTAAAAGGGCATAATGTAGATTTTGAAGAGTTGAAAAAAGAAATTGAACAACGTGATTTTAACGATAAAAACAGAGATTTTGCGCCTTTAAGACAGGCGGAAGACGCTATTAAAATTGATACTTCAAATATGAGTATAGAACAGGTAATTGCCAAAGTTTTAGACTATATAAAATAGTTTTTGGAGAGGATTATGAATAAGTTTTGTAGATTTATCGTTTCTTGTTTTAACGTTTTGTATCCTTGTAAAATACACGGCAAAGAAAACGTTCCAGAAGGCGGTGCTATTTTAACTTGCAACCATTTTAGAGGGATAGATTGCGGCTTTGTTGCGGACGTAAGTTATAAAAACACGTTCTTTTTAGGGAAAAAAGAAATATTCAAAAACAAGTTTTTTGCCAAAATAGTAAAAGGATTCGGCGGAATTCCCATCGATAGAGAAAAACCGGATCTAAAAACTATTATGTCTACGATAAAACTTTTAAAAGAGGGAAATAAAATTGTAATTTTTCCGGAAGGAACAAGAAATAAAACCGGTTCGGACGAACTTATGGAATTAAAGGACGGAACGGCGTTTTTTGCAGTAAAGGCAAAATGCCCCATAGTTCCTATGATGCTTGCGGAAAAAGCTAAAATTTTTAGAAAAACCCATATAATCGTCGGTGAGACGTTTGAATTTTCGGATTATTACGGAAAAAAACTCACTTCGGAAGACGAAAAAGTTATGAACGGAATTTTAAGAGAAAAAATGGTTGAATTGCAAAACCGTTTAAAAGAAATTTTATCTAAAAAGAAAAAAGGCAAAAAGGATTAGTATGCTTGTAATAAAGGGTAAAAACAGTGGGTTTTGCTTTGGCGTAAAAATGGCGGTCGATGCAGCCTTAAAATTAAAAGGCAAAAACGTTTACGTGCTTGGTGAGATTATTCATAACGAGTCTGTAAACGAAAAACTGAGAAATAACGGTATTAAAACTATAAACAGTTTAAGTGAAGTTGAATTTTCTTGCGGCGATACTCTTTTGATAAGAACGCACGGAGAGCCCGAATCTACTTTTATCAAGGCAAAGAGCGCCGGTGTTAACGTTGTAGACTGTACTTGTCCTTTTGTAAAAGAAATTCAAAATATTGTTAATAAACACTATAAAGACGGGTATAAAATAGTAATAATAGGCAACGAAAATCATCCGGAAGTAAAAGGGATAAACGGTTGGTGTAATCAATCTGCGCTTATCACCGAAAGGGTGGAAGATTTATATTCCGTTAAAGAAGAAAAGATTTGTATAGTCGTTCAAACGACCTATTCAGAAAAAAAATTTGATTCTTTAATAGAAAATTTTGTCTATGAAGGCACAAAAACAGTTGATATTTTCAAAACAATTTGTTATACTACAACAAAGCGACAAAAAGAAGCCGAAATTTTGTCTACGGAATGTGAGGCGGTTTTGGTTTTGGGCGGTGCAAACAGCAATAATACGCAAAAACTGTTTGATATTTGTTGCGAAAACTGTAAAAACGTTTTTAGAATTGTTAATCCGTCCGAATTTAATTATGAAAAAATAAAAAATTTTAATAAAGTTGGAATTGTTTTCGGGGCGTCAACGCCAATCGAACAATTTCGGGAGGTCATCTCGTTTATGGAGAAAATTACAGAAGAAATCATCACTTCGGAATCTAATGAAGTCGTTGAAATCGCACAAGAAGAAGCAGTAGTTGCAAAAGAAGCGGACAAAAAAGAAAAATCCGAAATGGAAGCAGCTTTTGACAACATAAAACCCAGTAGAAATTTTAGAGTCGGCAGCATAGTTACGGCAGCTATTTCGTCCGTAAAAGAATCCGGCTTGTCAATTTCCGTTAAAGATATAAAAACCGATTTTGATATTTCTAAGGAAGAATTGCTTAACGATAATTTAGATGCTTACGAAGTAGGTGCAAACATTCGCGTTATGGTAGTTGCTAAATCTCCCGTAAAATTCTCCGAAAAAGCTATGCACAAGGTTTTAGAAGAAGAAAAAGAGATTAAAGAGATTGCAGACGGAAAGATTTTTGAAGTTGTAATCGATTCTACTAATAAGGGTGGTTTAGTTGGTAAATACGGCAGCTATCAAGTATTTGTTCCTTCTTCTCAAATCAAGTTGGGTTTTGTTAAGGATTTAGAAAAATACGTTGGTAAGACTCTTAGATTAAAAGCGGAAAAGGTTGAGTCCAAAGGTTCTAGAAGACAAATCGTTGGTTCTCAAAGAGTTATTTTACTTGCTGAAAAAGAAGAAAGAGACGCTATTAAAGCGCAAAAAGAAGCAGAATTCTTTGGCAACATTCAAGAAGGCGACGTTGTTTTGGGAACTCCCGTTAGATTTGCTGCTTTCGGTGCGTTTATTGACGTAAACGGTTTTGATTGCTTGGCTCATATTTCCGACTTGTCTTGGACGGGTTGCAACGAATGTGCAGACGTTTTAGAACTTGGTAAGGAATACGAGTTCAAAATCTTAAAGATTGACGAAGAAAACAAGAGAGTATCGGTTGGATATAAGCAATTACAACCCAGACCTTGGGATACCGTTGCTGAAAAGTACGCTGTTGGCGACGTTGTAAAGGGTAAAGTTGTTAGAATAGTTAAGTTCGGTGCATTTATAGAGGTTGAAAAAGGAGTAGACGGATTAGTTCACGTTTCTCAAATCTCTAATAAGTGGTTAGAAAACCCCGTGACTGCTTTGGAAGTTGGTCAAGAAGTTGAAGCAAAAGTTCTTGCTATAGACGTTGAAAGAGAAAAGATGACCTTATCTATAAAAGCACTTCTTCCCGAAGAAGCACCTGCAGAAGAAGACAAGAACGATAAAAAATCTTCTAAGGGCAAAAAACACGAAGAAGACGAAGATTTTTCTGAACTCCGTGAATGGAAGGACGACGATAAGGGCGGCGCTTCTATTGCAGAAATGATAAAGTAATTATCAATAAATTTTGATTAAAAACCTTGCATTGCTTGCAAGGTTTTTTTGTTCTATAAAAATCTTATTTGCAATATATATAAAATAAATGGATTTATACTTTTTGCCTGATTCGATAATTGAATGTTTAGAAAAAATAGACTTAAATAAGTTATACGAGATTAGATTGAGAGAGAATTATTCCGTTAGTATAGTTTACGATAACAAAAGATATTTTTTGGGGAAAAACGGATTGTGCGAATACGAAAATCTATCTTATAAATGCGATAAAGAATTGATAGAGCAAGTAATTGAGCGATTGACGGAATATTCCGTTTATGCATTTAACGATAAATTAAAAAAGGGATTTTTAACTTCTAAAAACGGCATAAGGATAGGCGTTGCGGGTGAATGTGTTTACGATAAAGAACTTGTGACAATAAAAAATCCAACGTCGCTTAACGTAAGAATTCCTCACGAAATAAACGGGTGTTCGCAAGCGGTTTTTCCTTTTATAAAAAATAAAAACGGCATTTATAACACGCTTTTACTATCGCCACCGTTTTGCGGTAAAACTACTTTGCTAAAAGATTTAGCAAAAACGCTAAATAAATATTATAAAAAGTCTATTTTAATAATAGATGAG
>CAYVPW010000043.1:0-7514 GCA_964453915.1 uncultured Christensenella sp.
CTTTAACAAAAGGTGCGCTTGCTTTATTGTTTTTTCGCCTATAAAACGGGCGATTTTTATTTTTGAGCAAACCGTTTATTCGCTTCTTAAAGCAATAACGGGGTCCTTTTTAGCCGCTATTTTGGCGGGAATAAGTCCGGCAATCAACGTAAGCACAAAACTTACCACAACCAAAATTAAAGAGTCTACTACCTTTAACGCCGCAATTCTGCCTGCGTTTGCGATAAAAGAAGAGAATATAAGATTTATCGGAATAGACAGCAAATACGTACACGCAATACCTATAAGCCCTGCAAACAATCCTATAAGGAAAGTCTCCACATTAAATATTCTCGATATATCCTTCTTTCTTGCGCCGATAGAACGGAGAACGCCTATTTCTTTAGTCCTTTCCACAACAGAAACGTAGGTTATTATACCTATCATTATGCTAGATACCACAAGCGATATAGAAGTAAAACAAATAAGCACTATTTTAACGGCATCTACTATAGAATTCATTGCAGAAAATAATAGCGCCGTAGAATCTGAATAGTGAACCTTATCTTCTTCTACTCTTCCGTCCTTTTCGTTCCATAAATCTAAATAAGCCTTAAAATCTTCTTTTGCTTGATAATCTACCGAATATAGAGAAATTTTATTCACCACGTCCGAACCGCCCAAAGTTCTTTCGGTATAAGCGTTGTTTCCCGTTGCTCCGGTAATGCTAACGGTATATACCGTTTTGTTCTGCCCGCCTACCGATTCTTGGTGCCCGCTTCTTGCATCTATCACTATATCGGAATCGGCGTTTTTCTCTATAACGTATCTGTTAAATGCGGCAGTATACGCAATGCCTGTATTTAAAACTCCAGAATTTACGTTTTCTTTTAATCTTACTATTCCTTTTATTTTAAGTTTAAGCGCATCGGTCGGCACCGTAGTTTCTTTAAACTGCCTTGGAATATAAGTATGTTCGCTATAAGGGTGAGCCGTATACCTGTCGTTATTGCTTATAAAATAAAAATCTTTTTTTAAGATATCTTCAAAGGTAAACTCTTCGTTTCCGCCGAATTTTACGGAATACGTTTCCGCATTCATTCCCTCTATCGTTCTAAATCCCAAAAGTGCAAGCGTTATATCCGAAACCCTGTTATATTCGTCAACCACAAGCACTAATTCGTCTTTTTCGGTTGCCCATTTGCCGTACAATAAATCGTATTGAGAATCTAGCAAATATTGATTTTCAGGCATTTCGCAAACGGTGGGAATATACGACCTCACGAATTCCGCCGATATATTCATATTGCTTGCTTTCATACCTTCGTTAAACATGTTTTCCAACACTTCTACCAAGCTGTTTACAGACATCACCGAATAGTTAGGCGCTACGCCCTCGGTCATCGTATATCCTATGTTAGAAAATATAAAGTCGTTCGTATCGAAGCCGTAGCCCTTTTGAACGCAGTATTTCCAGTTTTTGCCGTTATTTTTTGCTTCTTGATTTTTAGAAGAAGCAAAATCTTCTACGTAAGAAATATATTCGTCAGTAAGTTTATTGCTCTTTAACATATTAGTTAAATCGCCGAACATTTCTTTAGTATAAACCTTTTCACTTACCTTTTGAGCAAGTTCCTCGTCCGTAATCACCTTGTTGGTAAGTTTTTCAAAATCGCTTAAATCTATCGTCGCCTCGCTTATCGTCATAGGATAAACGGAAAGCGTTTCCGATTGCAAGGTTTGTATGTAAGAAGAAAAACCGGTAGAAACGGCTAAAACAAGCGCTATACCTATTATGCCAATACTCCCCGCAACGGAAGTTAAAATCGTTCTTCCTTTTTTTGTAAACAAATTAGAAATAGAAAGAGAAAACGCCGTCCATATACTCATAGCGGACATCTTCTTTTTTTCTTTTTTCTTTTTCTCTGTAAAAGTATGCGGGGCATTACTTGTAAGTTGCTGCAAATCGCAATCGAACGGAGCGGTATCACCCGTCATTTCCCCGTCTAACAAATTGATTATTCTGGTAGAATATTTTTTTGCAAGTTCGGGATTGTGCGTGACCATTATTACAAGCCTGTCTTTGGCAACTTCTTTTAACAGTTCCATTACCTGAACGCTGGTTTCCGTATCAAGCGCACCCGTAGGTTCGTCTGCAAGAATAATCTCCGGATCGTTAACAAGCGCACGCGCTATCGCCACCCTTTGCATTTGCCCGCCGGACATTTGGTTGGGAAGTTTGTGTTCTAATCCTTTTAACCCAACCTTTGCAAGCACTTCTTTTGCCCTTGCTTTTCTTTCCGCACTGCTTACGCCGGATAGCGTAAGCGCAAGTTCCACGTTAGACAAAACCGTTTGATGAGGAATAAGGTTATAACTTTGAAATATAAACCCTATACTCTCGTTGCGATAAGTATCCCAGTCTGCGTCTTTATATTCTTTTGTAGATTTGCCGTTTATAACCAAATCTCCGTCCGTGTACCTGTCTAAACCGCCGATAATATTTAGCAAAGTAGTTTTTCCGCAGCCGGAAGGGCCTAAAACGGACACGAATTCGTTCTTTCTAAAAGAAATAGAAACTCCTTTTAGTGCGTGCACGGCGTTTTCACCTTCGCCGTACACTTTTACAACGTTATCTAATTTTAGGGCACAATCGCAAACAATTTTTCTTTTATCCATAAATGTCTCCTATTATAGGCATTAATTACATTTTATGATTAAAACTAAATCTTTGACTATCAAAGTATCTCCGTCATTGCCTCTACGAAAGAATGAACGTCTTCTATCTCTAAGCCCTCTAAAAGTCTTGCTTCTTCATATAAAACCACAACATATTTCTTTAAGGTTTCTTTATCTTTTTCGCATAACTCTTTAAGTTTTTCAACTACTTTATGTTCTGCGTTAATTTCTAAAACCTTTTCCGCTTTTATCTTGTTTTCGGTGTTCGGCATTGCGTTAAGCACCTTTTCCATCTCTATGGATATATCACCTTTAGAAGTAAGGCATACGGGATACGTTTTTAGATTAAGAGATAATTTAACATCTTTCACCTTATCTTTTAATTCTTCTTTAAATACGGTTAAAACTTCTTTAAACTCTTCTTCTTTTTTGTTTATAACTTCCTTTTCTTCTTCGCCAGACACACTAAAATCCGCATCGTTTACAGACTTAAACGCTTTGCCTTCGTAATCGTTTAAAAGTTTTGCAACAAATTCGTCTACGCCGTCCTTAAAGTAAAGAATTTCGTACCCTTTGTCTTTTGCCTTTTCTATTTGAGGAAGCCTGTCAATCTTTTCGTAAGATTCTCCGCAAGCATAATAAATACAGTCTTGCCCTTCTAAAACACCGTCTACGTATTCTTTAAGCGTCACTAGTTTTTGCTTTTTAGAAGAATAGAACATTAAAAAGTCTTTAAGTTTATCTTTGTTCATTCCAAAGCCTTGATAAACGCCGAACTTTATAGAAAGACCGAATTCATTAAACATCTTTTCGTAAGTTTCTCTTTCGTTTTCTAAAAGTTTTTTAAGTTCCGAAGAAATCTTTTTCTCTAAACTTACCGCTATCGACTTTACTTGCCTGTCTTGTTGAAGTATCTCTCTTGATATATTAAGATTTAGGTCGGAAGAATCTACAACCCCCTTTATAAACCCAAAATAATCGGGAATAAGTTCCTCGCACTTATCCATTATCATAACGCCGTTAGAATACAGTTTTACGCCTTTTTTATAGTCTTTAGAATAATAATCGAAAGGTGCGTGAGAAGGAATATATAAAAGCGTGTCGTAATTTACCGCGCCTTCTATCTTTGCAAAAATTCCTTTTAACGGGTCAACGTAATCTCTAAAATTTTTTTTATAAAAGTCGTTTAAGTTTTCTTCCGTCACTTCCGACTTGTTCTTTTTCCAAAGCGGAATCATACTGTTAAGCGTTTCTAATTCTTTAACGTCTTCGTATTCCGGCTTGTCTTTGGGGGAGTCTTCTTTTATTTTAGAATGTGTTTTCCACATCGTGACCGGATAGCGTATATAATCCGAATATTCTTTTACCAAAGCCGAAATTTTGTATTCTTCTAAATATTCCGAATAATTGTAATCTTCCGTATTCTTTTTAAGGTACAAAACTATTTCCGTACCAACGTTGTCTTTATCGCATTCCGCCACGTCGTATCCCTCTACGCCTGCGCTGGTCCATTTATATCCCTTTTCCGCTTTATACGCCTTAGAAAAAACCTCTATTTTATCCGCAACCATAAAAGCCGAATAAAAGCCCACGCCGAATTGCCCTATAAGTTCGTTATCGGTGTTGTCTTTATTTTCAGTTTTAAATGCAAGCGTGCCGGACTCCGCTATCGTGCCTAGATTTTTTTCTAAATCTTCGGCGGTCATTCCTATACCGTTATCAGAAATTTTTAGCGTTCTTTTTTCTTTATCCACGGAAATATTTATAGAAAAATCGGATATCACTTTATCGTCCGTAAGCGATATAAACTTTAATTTATCGATTGCGTCAGATGCGTTTGATATAAGTTCTCTCAAAAATATATCCTTGTTGGTGTAAATGGAGTTTATCATTAAATCTAATATTCTCTTAGATTCCGTCTTGAATTTTTTCATCTTTTATTCTCCTTTATAAAAAAATAGATTTTGGCACTCTTTAAGTTCAAGTGCTAAAATCTATTATATACCTTATATCTATTTTGTCAAACGATTAAATAAATTTTTTTCAGTTTTTTTTTAGACAATCCACAACGTATTCGGCGTATGCTTTTGCAACGTTTATGCCCGTTGCCCTTTCCATTCCTTCAAAAAAGGCGTTAGAATTTACTTCGCACACAACGGGATTACCGTTTTTGCCATAAAGCAAATCCACCCCGCAATAGTCTAAACCTAAAACTTCGGCGCAATTTTTGGCAACTTCCTTAAATTTTATAGGTGCATCTATACTTTTTGCCATGCCGCCTATCGCCACGTTAGACCTAAAATCGTTTTTATTAAATCTTTCTATTCCGCCTAGCACTTTGCCGCCCAAAACAATCAGCCTTACGTCCGTGCCCCTTTTATACGGCAAATATCTTTGAAAAAGATGCGGCTTTAATTTTACTCTTTCGGCAATTTCAATCAATTCGCTTTTGTCTTTTGCCAAATACACGCCTTTTCCCATAGAGCCGAAACTTTCTTTAACTATAACGGGATAATCAAGTTCTTTTGCTATTTTTTCTAAGTAGCTTATATCGTAAGCGTCGTTTTTATCATAACAAAGCGCACCGAAAACAGTATCCGGAACGGGAATACCCGCCGCCGCAAGCGCAAGGTAGGTTTCCCCTTTATCGTCGCAAACCCGAATTGCTTGGTGTGGGTTAAACACCCTTACCCCCAAAGCGGAAAGTTGATTTGATAAATATTTATCTTTATCTAGGTAAATTATAAAATCCGTTCCGCTTAAAGAAGAAACTATTTTTCCGTCTTTTAAGTAAGAAGATAAAAACCCGTCCGAAACAATTTCTGCTTTTACGGAAAGATTTTCAAATTCTTTTTTTAGCCTTTCCGCCTGTCTTACGCTTTCTACGGGTTTTTTATAAGGATTTATAATGATTTTTCCTGTAAATTTTTGCACCATACTTTTTATTTTACAATCATTTTTATATACTGTCAATACAGTTTAGGGTAAATTTAAAAAGCAAAATTTTTAAAAACCCTATTGACCTGTATATTGCCTTTTGCTTATAATATAGGTGACAAAAGAAAAGGAGACTGGTCCGATGAATCGTTAACGGATTATGGTATGCGGATTCTAGAAAGGTAAAAAAGGAGATAGACCGATGTACTCAATAATCGGGGAAGACCCCCAAAGTTTCTGCGAATAAAAGCCGTCAAGATAAGGGGCTTAAATTTAGCCAGCGTATGTTTTACAGTAAATAAGGTTTTTTGTTCAAAGATAATTACAACAGAATAAATTTTAGAAATATAAAAGAGAACGCAAAAAGGAGCGTTCTCTTTCGATTTTTACGTCGTTTTTCAGTTTTGTTTTTTACTCTACGTACAGCGGCTTTAATTTTTGCTCGTTCACGTCAACCAAACCAAGCGTAGTCATTTTTAAAGAAGGTATTACGGACAAAGAAACAAACGCCATATTCATAAACGGCTCTACGGTTTTCGGCACGCCTAACTCATAAACGGCGTTTCTTACCTTTTCGTTTTCTTCGGCTACCTGATAAACGCCTTTATCTGAAATAAGCCCGGCAACGGGAAGGTGCATTTCCGCTATAACTTCTCCGTTTTTAACCACTACGTTTCCGCCGAATTCCCTTACTCTGTTTACCGCTATCGCCATATCGCTTTCATTTACGCCTATACAAATAATATTGTGCGAATCGTGCGAAACGGAAGAAGCCATTGCCCCTTGTTTTAAGCCTATCCCTTTAATAAAGCCCAATCCTTTATGAGAAGTGTTTTTATGCCTTTCTATCACGGCTAATTTAACTATGTCTCTATCTAAATCTACGCCGTTATTTTTATCCCAATTTATCTCTAAAATCTTTTCGTTTGTTAAAAGTTCGCCCTCGACAAGTTCTATCACCCTGCATTTTTTAGCCTTCGGTTGCAAAACGAAATCCTGCGCTTCGGCTTTTTTTAAGTTAAAAGTATTTCTCACTTTCTTTTCTATTTCTTCTTCCGCCTTCGGAGAAAAAATTTCACAAACCTTTTTATTTGCCACAACTTTTTTTCCGTCCACAAAAACGTCTTGCACGGCAACCGTATCTAAATCGCTTAAAATCAGCAAGTCCGCTTTATAACTCGGCGCTATCGCCCCCATTCTTTTTAGCCCGAAACATTGCGCCGCCCATAGCGTTGCCATTTGAATACCCGTTATAGCGGACTTTCCCGCCTTTACCGCAAGGCGGATTATATTATCTATATCCCCGTCGGAAATAATATCGGCAGGGTGTCTATCATCAGTCACCAACACGCAACGACTACAATAAGGCTCGTCAAACAAATCTATTAAAGAAGCAAGGTTTCTTGCAGCGGTGCCTTGTCTTATCATAACCCACTGCCCTTTTTTTATTTTTTCTTTTGCTTCTTCTATATTAGAACATTCGTGGTCTGTTTGCACTCCTTTTGCAATATATGCGTCCAATGCCTTTCCACTTAACATAGGCGCATGCCCGTCTATCACCTTGCCTCCGTTTACCGCATCGGTAAGTTTATCTAACACGTCCTTATCTTTTGCCAAAACGCCGGGATAATTCATCATCTCCGCAAGCCCCAAAACCCTATCTAAACCGTATAATGGTTTTAAGTCTTTTGCCAAAAGCACAGCGCCGGACTCGTCGAATTTTGTTGAAGGAACACAAGAAGGAAGATTAACAAAAACTTTGAGCGGCAAACCTTCGCTTTTTTGTATCATATACTTTATTCCGTCTTCCCCGCAAACGTTAGCCATTTCGTGCGGGTCGGTGACAATTGCCGTCGTACCGTGCGGCAATATTGCCTTTGCAAGTTCCGCAGGTGTAAGCATAGTGCTCTCAATATGCA
>CAYVPW010000044.1:0-5734 GCA_964453915.1 uncultured Christensenella sp.
CTCCGCAATGAATGGTAGTTGGCTAGCTTACATTAAAAGAACTACTCACAAGAGTGAGTTCATGGTTTATATAACCTTTTTTTAGCGATTTATAGCGCAAGAATTACGAATATGATTATAAAACATCTTTATTTATGAAAGAAATATTATTTGCAAAGTATATTATTATATTTATAACTTACACGGTTGAAGCATAACTATACCCGATAGTGTAAAGAGTATAGGAAAACAAGCGCTTTATTTTTGCGATAATTTAACAAACCCGATTCGGGTAGCGTTAAGATATTTGGAAAAGATACTTTTTCAAAATACGACGAGGTGCTTAGCAGGGTTGGGTATATTCCGGGGGAAATAGCCCTGCCTGCGGGGCTTACGGGTTGGGGATTTATTAAAATGATGCAAAGTATGCAAGGGATAAACAACGAGATAAGGCTAAAAGAAATGCTTGACTTGTTTGAACTTGACGACAAGGTTTTATGCGGAGAAACAAAGAGAATGAGTTTAGGCGTAAAAAAATGTTTAGTAAGGCTTTGTTTAAGCAATCGTGTAAAGCAAACAGGACGATGTGGGGAATAATCACGTTTGCAGTTTGTTTTATGCTTGCGTGCGTTATGTTAATTTCCGGAAACGGAAGTATAGGCGAAGTAAAAAATTCCATACAAGATACAATTATAACTAAAGAAGTAGATTCTCAAATGCAAAAAAGGGCGCTTTCTTATTACGCCAACGCAGACGACGGATTAAGAGAGTTTGATGCTGTGTTTTCGGCAAAGGCAACCGATACGCTGGGATATTTGGTTTGGTACGGCAAAATGCCTCTTCAATCGGATTTTTCAGATACGGGAACGTATTTGGCTAAGGTTGCGGAATGGCAAGCGGCAATGCCTATAAGAAGTGAGTTTTCTTCCGATCAAGAATACTTGACGGCTATGGAACAATGGAAAAACTCTTCTCCGCTAACGCAAGAAAACGCCGTATATTGTGCATACGTAGATGCGTGTACCGATTTGCAGGTTTATATAAAAGCAAAAGCGGCGGAAGCCGGATACGAGGAAGTTTCAAGCGAAACGGACGAATTGATGGGCAGCATTATGTATGCCCTTAATCCTAACGGAATGTTTAACGATTTTTATACTTCTAACGGAGAAAGCGTTCCTAGCGAATACGACGTTTCTTCTATTGCAACAAGCGTAGTTGGCGGAACGGTGAACGGTTATATTGTTTCCGAAGAAAGAGATGCGTACAGAAAAGAAAGGGCGGCGGCCTGTGCACCGATTTTTCTTGCGGGAAATATGATAAAAGAATCTAACGTAGAAGCGATGACTAAAGCACTTGCTTCTTACGGTGTGACGAAAGAAAAATACGAGTCTTTCGGCTATACTTACGATTACATAAATCATATGGCTAACACGGCGATAGTGACCTACGTGGGAAGGGTTAATTACGAGTTGGAACTTATAAAAAAACAATTCGATGGAGGGGAACTTTTAAGCGAAACGGAATATCAAGCCGCGGTTGCCGCTAAAAAGCAAGAACTTATGGTAGACGTTTCTTCTAGCTTTTTATCTAATTTGCCGACTGCAGTTTCAGACGCCTTAGAAGAAGTGGGGCAAGCAGATCTTTATACGCTTATAGTAGGTTCTATTTTTTATAAACTTGCGGGATTGTTGTTGCCGATAATATATATGATTATGGCGTCTAATAACCTTATTGCGGGGCAAGTAGACAGCGGTTCTATGGCATACGTTTTATCTACTTCCACAAAGAGAAAAACCGTTGTGTTTACTCAAGCTGTTTATTTGATAGGTTCTTTGTTTACGATGTTTTTATTAACGACCGCTACGGGGTGTGTTTGTCTTGCGCTTGTCACCGAAGAAGTGGGGCTTACTTACGGCAATCTTATATTGTTGAACTTGGGTGCGTTTTTGGTGTTGCTGGCTTTATCAGGTTTATGCTTTTTTACGTCTTGCGTGTTTGACAGAAGCAAACGCTCTATGGCTATCGGCGGCGGGTTAAGTATATTTGCTTTGGTTGCTGCAATGCTTGGATTGTTCGGTAGCCCCGTTATTCCTTCTGTTGTAAGGTTAGATGCGTTAAATTATTTTAATTACACCACTATAATTTCGCTGTTTGACGTTATATCCATAATAGTAGGAACGGGAACGTTTATATGGAAGTTTGCGATTTTGGCTGTCGTAGGAATAATAGGATACGTAGCGGGGGCTGCAAGATTTATCAAAAAAGACCTTCCGCTTTAATAAAGGAGAGTAATTATGTTTGAATTTAAAAAGTTATGTGATGCGTACGAAAAACTTTCGCCCGTAGAGAAAGGCTTAATACTTACGGAAAAATCAGTTAAAATTTTAGCAAAGCTTTATTATTTAGATTTGCCGGATATAAATCCGGTAGAAGCACTTGCAGGATTTATTATAGGTTCGGTTGCGGCGGACGGCAAAATAAACGAGCAAGAATATTTATTAATGTATCCTGCATTGGTAAAAACGTTCGGCAATGATTTTGATTTTATAGACTTAAAAGAGAGTTTTTCCGGCGGTGAAGGAAAGGCTATGATTAAAGAGTATACGGAAGAAATGATTAAAATCTTTGATTGTTTAGACGACGACTTAAAAGAAGACGTTATAATTTTGTGTCTTTGCGTGACGGCGATAGACGGAAAAGTTTCTTTAAAAGAAAAAAATTACATAAAGCGACTTTGTAAAGCCTAAGCCGTGAAAAGAATCGATTTTTATCGGTTCTTTTTTTCTTTCAAATTCAAAATTCTTTACTTTTCTCTTTTTAATCTTTATAATTACTTTAAAAAACAAAAGGTATTTACGGGCATGATTGCAGAAAAGAAAAAGTCTATAATAGGTTGTATGTTGCTTACGCTTACGGCGCTTGTTTGGGGTGTTGGTTTTGTGGCTCAAAGTTCGGGAAGCGAATCTATCGGTCCGTATACGTTTACAAGCGTTAGATTTATTATAGCGGCGGCGGCGCTTTTTATAGTTGTTATCGTTAGAGACAGTATAAAAAATAAAAAAACGGATATTAGAGAAGAAAAAACGAATAGCAAATTAGTTTGGATTTCCGGAATAATAACGGGTGCGCTTTTAGCCGTTGCGGCAAACTTGCAACAAGTAGGCATTTCGCTTGGCGCTTCTGCGGGGAAAGCTGCTTTTTTAACTGCGGCATATATAATTTTGGTGCCTATTATATCATTGATTATTTTTAAAAAGAAATGTTCTTTCACTGTTTGGATAGGCGTTGTGCTATCTCTTGCGGGATTATACCTTCTTTGTATGAACGGCGGATTTTCTTTTGAACTTTCCGACTTAATTCTTTTGTGCTGTGCGCTAGCGTTCTCTTTTCAAATAATCGCAATAGACAAATTCGTTTCTAAAACGGACGCGTTAAAAATGTCTTGTATAGAATTTTTAGTTTGCGGCGTTTTGTCCGCTATACCTATGGTGGCGGTTGAAATTTGTGTGGATTCTAAGGCGTGGGGTGCTTCTTTATCAAATGCCGAAGCGTGGCTTCCCATTTTATATGCGGGCGTAATTTCTGGCGGAGTGGGGTATACGCTTCAAGCGATAGTTCAAAAAAGCGTTGCGCCTGCAAAGGCTTCTCTTATAATGTGCTTTGAATCTGTCTTCGGTGCGCTTGCTGGTTGGATTATTTTGGGGCAGACAATGAGCGGCAGAGAAATTATCGGAAGCGTGCTTATGTTTGCTGCGATTATCATTGCTCAAACGGAGATAAAAATTACTAAAAAGGAGAAAAAAGATGACTAACGTTTTGTTCGTTTGCTACGGAAATATTTGTAGAAGTACCATGGCTGAGTTTTTATTTAAAGATTTTGTCGATAAAAAAGGGCAAAAAGACAAGTTTTGTATAGAATCCGCAGCAACGAGTAGCGAAGAAGTGGGGTCGAGAGTTCACGAGGGGACTAGGAAAATTTTAGACAGATTCGGCATAGATTATTCTAAAAAAAGAGCCAGAAAAATAGTTTTAGAAGATTATAAAAAGTTTGATTATATAATCGGTATGGACGAGAAAAACGTAAGTGACTTAAATAGGTTTTTTTGTGGAGACCCGCAAAGGAAAATAAGCAAAATTTTAGATTTTACGGACAATCCTAAGGACGTGATAGACCCGTGGTGGGGCTGGGCGAAAGACGGAGTGGGCGATTTTGAGTCTACTTATAAAGACGTGATTTTTGGTATTGAAGGTTTTTGGAATTTCTTAAATAATACGACAAAAAAAGGTTAAAAAAAGCAATTTTTGTGTTTGACAAACTATTTGGCTTGTGATAATATTCTATTCAATTATTATTGTTTACGGAGGTAAATAAAATGGCTATTACCAAAAAACAAAAAGAATTAGACGAAATCAAGTGGAATAAAAGCGTAGAGATGGGTGCGGACGCTTGCGGTAGTTTCGATTACTGTGCAAAGTGCGATAAGACTAAAGAAAACCCTTGCGACAAAGCGTTTAAGGCATATAACGCAAAGCCAAAAAAGGTAAAAGAAGAAGTTGCCGTATCCGCTACGAAAAACACCGCAAAAAAGAGTGTAAAAAAGTCTAAATAAAGCGTTGTTTTTTGCAACGGAGGAGAATGAATTGAAGCACGACGTAGATGCTATTTGCTCTAATTTTCGCATCGACGGGGATATATTAAAATTTGAGGCGTACGGGGACGGGCATATAAACGATACCTATCTGATAACTGTAAGATTTTGCGATAAAGAAAAGAGATACATATTACAAAGAATAAATCACAATCTTTTTAAAAACGTGGATAGGCTTATGGAAAACATAGTTTCCGTGACCGATTTTTTAAGACGCAAAATTACAGAACGGGGCGGCGATCCGGAAAGGGAAACGCTTACCGTTATAAAAGCAAAGGACGGAAAGCCGTATTATTTCGACGGAGAGAACTATTTTAGACTTTATTATTTTATAGAGAGCGCAACGGCGTATTCTAAAGTAGAAAAACCCGAACATTTTTACGAAAGCGCAGTTGCTTTCGGGCACTTTGCAAACTTGTTGGCGGAATTTGACGCAACAAATCTTTACGAATCTATACCGTACTTTCACGATACGGCAAAAAGGTACGACGATTTATTGTTGGCGATAGATAAAAACGTTGTAGGAAGAAAGGGCGAAGTAAAAGAAGAAATAGAATTTGCCTTGGCTAACAAAGAAATGGCCTATTCTATAGTAGATAAACTTTTGGACGGCGAGTTGCCTTATAAAGTGACGCATAACGATACGAAACTGAACAACGTTATGATAGACGACGCCACGGGAAAAGCAATTTGCGTTATAGATTTAGATACCATTATGCCGGGAAGCATATTATACGATTTTGGCGATGCGATAAGATTCGGTTGCAATACTTCGGAAGAAGACGAAAGCGATTTTTCTAAAATCAAATGTGATTTAGGGCTTTTTGAAGAGTACGTTAAAGGGTATTTATCCGCATTGGGAGGCAGCGTTTCTAAGGCAGAGATAGATAGTCTTGCTTTAAGTGCTTTAGTAATGACTTACGAATGTGGAATGAGATTTTTGACCGATTATCTTAACGGTGATACTTATTTTAAGATAAAATATCCGCAACACAATTTGGTTAGGGCAAAATCTCAATTTGCACTTTTTAAGGATATGAAAAAGAACTACGGAAAGATGCAAGAGATTGTTTATAAATATTATAAAAGATAAAAAAGATTAAATA
>CAYVPW010000045.1:0-4950 GCA_964453915.1 uncultured Christensenella sp.
ATGCAAAGATGGTGTCTATTTTTAAGTCCAGAACGTCCAGAAACGTTTTTACCATAATCGTTATGGCGTTTGCAGTTCTATGCATGTTTTGCATGGACGACAAGAACTATGTAAGAGATAGCATTTTCCCGTTCTTAAACAGTAATGCTATATCCGGCATTATGGAGTTTTTAGGAATTTCTAGGTATAATCTTACCATAGGTGCATGGCTGATTTTCGGTTGTTTAATTGTTATTGCTTTGGTTTTTGTAATCGGCAGTATATTTGAACCGAACATCGTTAAAAAATCAGTTGCAAAAAATAAAGATTCTTTTAGAGACGAAATAGGCGCTAGAAGGTTCTTTACCACAATGTATTACGTAGTGATGCTTTTAATAAGCGCTGCGATAATATTTATTGCTTTCGTTTGCGGGGCGTTCGATAACTTTAATAACAATACCGCTAACGTATTTGTAAGCTTGATTTATGCGCTTTTGGTATTTATAATCTTTATGGTTTTGATTCCCGTTTGCGTAGTTTTGGTATACTTTATTATAAAGGCTATATTGTTTGTTATAGGCTACATAGTAAGTTATGCAATAAAGTTTTCTAGAGACGTTGATTCTAGCCGTGCCCGTGCAGAAGAGCGTGCTAAAGAAGATTTAGGAATGGAAAACGTTGCCGAAGCTTCGGCTGCAACTTCTTATACTCCTGCAAATGCAGTGCCTTACGGCGGATATGCGGCTGAACTCGTTAAAAACGAAGATTTGTTCCCCGCACTTACCGCAATAGACAAGGCTTCTAAACAAGTAAAAGAAGTTTGTGTTTCCGAAGAAATAGATTTAGAAGAATTTATTTTAAGATTCCAATCTTACGCTATAAATAAGCACAACATTTACTATGAATTGCCGTTGCTCCGTGCTTTCGTTGCCGGTCTTGCTTCTTCTAGATTAGTAATATTAGAAGGTTTAAGCGGAACTGGTAAATCTATGCTTCCCAGAATGTTTAAGGACTTTACGGGCAGCGATGCGTTATTTACGCCTATCCAAGCAACTTGGAGAGATAAAACCGATATGTTAGGTTTCTACAGCGAATTTACCAAAACGTTTAAGTCCACCGTATTTTTGCAAAAATTATACGCGGCGTCTTACTCTGATAAGATGAACGTTATGGTTTTAGACGAAATGAACCTTTCTAGAATAGAATATTATTTTGCAGACTTCCTTTCTATAATGGAATATCCGGAAGAAGACTGGAAAATTAAAATTTATCAACCTGCTACCGGACAAATTTTGCCCGAAAAACTTGAAGACGGTTTTGTGACCGTTCCCAATAACACGTGGTTTGTCGGAACTGCTAATACAGACGATTCTACCTATACCATAACCGATAAAGTTTACGACCGTGCCATTGTGTTGGATTTTGAAGAAAAGTTTGCAACTATCAAGAGTTCTTATAATTCGGAGCCAGTTGCAATCACTTCGGACGGAATGTTAAAGTTGTTTAAAGATGCGGCTTTAGACGATAATAAGCGCTTAAACGACCTTGACAGAAGCAAGTTTAATCAAATTTGCGAATTTGTAAAAGACGAATTCGATATTCGTTTCGGTAATAGAATAATGGTTCAAATAGAAAACTTCGTTCCAGTATACGTTGCTATGGGCGGAACGAAAGAAGAAGCGTTAGACTTTATGTTTGCAACCAAGATTATGCGTAAGTTCAAAGGACAATACGAAGAATACTTAAAAGATAAACTCGGAGAACTTCTCGCTTTGATTAAGTCCGTTTACGGAAAGAACACCTTTGCAAAAACGGAAAAACTCATTGCAAAGATTACTAAAAGGTTGGTGTAATCTATGAAAAATGAAAGTTTGGCAATTTTGAAGTCCGTGTCTTCTAAACTTGCTAACTGCAAGGGTAGAGTTCCCGCTTCTAAACTTATAGGTTATGTAAAGCACGGTAGATTCGGATATTCCGAAACTGCCGAAAGCGATACCGTTATCACCAACGATTCCGTTTTTGCGGACGAAGTGCAAGGTCTTATTGCGCATTTAAGAGGTATTTTCAAAGAGCCGTATATAAATCTAGAAAGGCAAAATATAGTTCAAAACGTTTCGGTTGCTACACAGTTTGACAACCGTTCTTTACAAGAAACTTATCTAGACGAAGGCTTGTGGCGTGTAAGAAACGGCGTTGCCGCTCCGGAATTTATTCATACTTACGTTAACGAAGAAAATCTTGTGATTTACGAAAACCGCTTTATATGTTTTTTGATTGACCTTATGTTTCAGGTCGTAAGCAAAAAGCTGAGTGCTCTGCACGATGAGTTAGATACCTTTAACGCTAAAATAGATTCTTCTAAAACGGTTAAAAGGGGATATTCTGTAAACGCATACGTAGGGTATAACAAGCAAAACGGCGTGCCTGTTTTGGCAACTTTAGATAATCCCGTAATAGCGGTGATAGGTTCTTTAACTAAATCTAAAACCGAATTGTTATCTTTTAAGAATACGGAATTATACGCTTCTTGTCAAAAAGCAGGAAACTTTGATTATCAAAATCTTAAAAAGACTAACATACTTACTCACGCTGCAAATTACAATTTCTGCTATGAGTTCTTTATGCGCTACTTGGCTTCTAATAAAAGCGTTGCCACTCAAGACAAGATGTATTTTAACTACGGCGTGATAAACCTTTTCCGTGCGTTAGAAAGTTTAGGGTTTTCCGTTGGTGGAGACATTGTTTTAAGTGCTTTTGCCGATATAAAGTTAGACGGTGTTTGTTTTGCTAACGATATATTTGAAATTACCGCAAAAAAGAAGGACGCTTTTGCCGTTGAGTTGACTATTACCGAAAAGGCAGACGGAAACTATGCAAAATATCTTTTGACTTTTGTAGACGAAAGCGTTAAAAAAGACGTTGCTTATAACGGTTCTTTATCTGCGTATGTTAGCAAGGTTTTAGATCAATCCGAAACGGACGTTTACGGGGCTTGCGTTATTACAAACGAGAAAGAAGAAGCGGGGAAAAACATTGTGTTTATAGACCCCGTTGACGCAAAAGCTTATCAAAAACTTGCAGATTTAATATCTTCTTACACTGTGCTGGCAGAAGGCGTTGATTATATTCACAGCAGACGCTGTGCAATTTGCGGTTCTAAACTTGTTTCTCCTGACGGGGAAGACGTTTATTGCTCTAACTGCGGTTGCAAATATCATATTTTTGCATATGCGCAAAAGCAGTATATTTGGTTTAAGCGTTTGCCGGAAGAAGACGAAGAACAATGCGGCGTGATAGAAAGTGAAGAAATAGTTAAAGAAGAAACTGCGGTTTCCGTTTCTAAAAGACCAAGTATAAAAAAGAGTTTCTTCGGCAAATTAAGCCAAGGAACGGTAGAACAAAAGCAATACTATAATGCGATTAAAAACGCCTTGTTATCTTATAAAAGAGTAAATTCTAGAATAAGTTGGAATTATGACGCATTTAATTTGGGTAGAGAAAAAAAGGCAAAAATCGCATTTAGCGGAAAGACGTTAGTCGTTTATTTTGCACTAGACGCAAAAGATTACGAAGGAACGAAATTCTATCCGCACGATAAAAAGGATATTAAAAAATACGAAGAAACGCCTATGATGATAAAGGTAAAATCAGAAAGGGGCAAAAAACACGCTTTGGAATTGATTGATATTCTTTTATACGGACTTCCCAAGAGAAAAGACTATAAAGAAGAAGAATTTTCTATTAAGTATATGTCGGATAAAAAACTCATAGAGGAAGGTCTTGCAAAAAAAGTGATGATTAAAGAATTTTAATCGTGAATAATAAAAACTCCCGTTGCAAAAAACTGCAATAGACATAGTGATTTATAGAAACAATTAAAATTTATAGGAAATTGCAGTTTTCAAGCGATTAAAAAAGAAAACAAGAACTTGGATGTAAAAAATTCAAGTTCTTTTTCTATACTAAAAAATAGATATGGGTTTCACATATGATTTCAGTTAAAAGTATTAGTTGTGAACTTTTTAACTTGATTTAATCCTAAAATCGGACAAGTTTCTCGTAAAAAATAAACTATTTGCGAGAAACTTTTTTGATGTAAGCTTAAACCTATTGATTTTTCTCGCAAAAAGAATTATAATTTAGGAGAAATAAAAATAAATAGGTGTGTTTAATGAGAGATTTTAATTACTCTATACTGAAAGAAATGAAATGGGATTCCGAAATAATCAGTTATCTTACGGCTATTCACGAAGCAAAAGGAAAACAAGAGCTTTATTTAAAACAACAACCCGAAAAACTTAATAAGCTTATAGAAATCGCCAAAGTACAAAGTACAGAATCTTCTAACGATATTGAAGGCATAAGAACGACGAACACGAGATTAAAACAACTCTTGACGGAGAAGACTACGCCAAAAAATCGAGATGAAGAAGAAATTGCAGGGTATAGAGACGTTCTTAACGTAATTCACGAAAGTTTTGAGTACATTCCCATGACTGCAAATTACATTTTGCAACTTCATAAGATTCTGTATAGCCATTCGGGAAAAAGTATCGGCGGTAAGTTCAAAAACGTTCAAAACTATATTACGTTAACCGAAAACGGCAAAGAAAGCATTTTGTTTATACCCCCTGCCCCTTACGAAACGCCCGAAGCGATAGAAAAGATTTGCAATGAATTTAATATTGCAATTTCAAAGAGTGAAGTAGATCCCCTTATCTTAATTCCTATCTTTATTCACGATTTCTTGTGCATACACCCGTTTTCCGACGGTAACGGTAGAATGAGTAGACTGCTCACTACGCTTTTACTATATAGAAACGGTTATATGGTCGGAAAATACATCTCACTAGAATCAAAAATTGCAAAGAATAAGAACGCATATTACGACGCATTAGAAAAAGCGCAAACCGGTTGGGATGAAGGAAATGAGGATGTTGTTCCTTTTATTAAATATTTGCTTAGCACGAT
>CAYVPW010000046.1:0-4922 GCA_964453915.1 uncultured Christensenella sp.
TTATATATCCTATAATAAAACTTTCTTTATTTAATTTAATCTTGTTTTCTTCGGTTTTTACGTTATTTTTATAAAGAATTTTTGTAAATTCGTTATTAAAGGTATAAGTCTTTCCCGTAGGATTTATTATTACTTTTGCAACTTTGCCGTTTAATTCTCTCGTATAAATTAAAGGATATTCGTTGCTCATATCAACTTCAACGTTTGCGTTGTAAGAGAAAATTTCGTTTTCTTTTCTTATCTTGATTAAGGTTTTTACAAGATTATATAAAGAATTCGGATCGTCTTTTTGTGCTTCTACGCTTATTCCTTTTCTCTTTTCTACGGGTAAATATAATTTGCCGTTTTTATCAGAAAATCCTTTGTTTTTACCTTCCGACCATTGCATGGGCGTTCTTGCACCCGTTCTAATATACCCGCCGTCTTTATTAACTTTGTAGTTATGCCTAATACCTATTTCATCGCCATAATAAATATACGGCACGTTTTTATAGGTTAAAAGGAATGCAAATATACATTTAAGCATATCCGTATCTTTCTTTTCGGCTAAACGAACCATATCGTGATAGCCGCTAGGGATACAATAATAGCTGTCCTTTCTTATAGTTTTGCTTAAATTAAGCGTGTTTTCTATAAACGCCTTTTTAGAACCAAACCCTTCAACGCCGAAATAACTGTGCCCGGACTCGAATGCATGAGAAATATTCGTATCTTTATCAGCACGGAACATATCGTTATAACCGATTGCGTTATGATGTAGATAATCAAAATCATATCCGCATTCGGTAGAATATTCCGGGTGTCCCCATTCTGCCAAAAAGATTGCATCAGGATTAGTTTCGTGCGCTTTGTCTATAAACTTATGCCAAAGCCACTTTAACGCTTCAAAATTGTTAGCACCTTTTATCAAACTTTCGGTCATATCAACTCTAAAGCCGTCCGCACCTCTTTTTAGCCAAAAGGTAATTATGTCGTAAATTTCGTGCCTTAAAGGCTTTAATCTATCGTCTTTATAGTGTATTTTCCAGTTGTCGGAACTGTACGGGTCGTTAGGATTTTCAGGTCCGTTAACGTATCCAAAGTTAAGCGCCGGTTGAAAAGCGTAGTAATTTACTAAATAATTGCCGTTTCTTTTTGCAGTGCCGTTTATGGCGTTGGGGGCGCCAACAAAAATGTTATCCGTCCAAACGTAATAATCCCAGTATTTATTAGGCTTTTCTTTTCTGGATTCTTTAAACCATTTATGCGTTGTAGAAGTGTGCCCAATTACTAAGTCTAAAAGAACTTTTAACCCTAAATCGTGGGCTTTTTTTATCATTTTATCAAAGTCATCAAGCGTACCGAACTTTTTGTCTATAGAATAATAGTCTTCTATATCATATCCGCCGTCCTTAAACGGGCTTTTAAAAAACGGGTTCATCCAAATTACGTCTGCACCTAAATCTTTAACGTAATCAAGTTTTTGCGTAATACCGTTAAGGTCGCCTATCCCGTCTCCGTTGCTATCGAAAAAACTTGTGGGATAAATTCCGTAAACTATGCTTTTATCTAAGTTTCTAGCCATTACAATCTCCTATTTTTCTATCTTAAACAATCTTCCGCTTTTTCCCTTACTGAATTTTACAACTAATTTGTTGCCGTTAAATTTATATTTAACTCCGCCAAAATTTACGGGATAAATCATTTCGCAATTTGTTAAGCCGTATTTTTCTAAATCAACCTCTACGGTTCTCTTTTCATCGGATAAATTCCAAACGGCAAGTTGAATTTCCGTTTTTTCGCCGTTAATAAGACCAAAAGCGTAATCCGTTCTATCGGATAATCTTATCATTCCCTTAGGATAAATCGGGAAAGATTTTTCTATAAAGCTTTGTCTTTTCTTGTATAAATCCGCACCTTCTTTCATAAGAGCAAAGTTAAAATCGTCCATTTGGTCAATTCTTCCGGATAAATACATACTTCCCATAGAAGCATTTACCATATTAAATACGGTTTGCTCTCCGTCCGCAAAAGCAGCCTTTGCTTCTTCGGATAAAACGTGATTATTAAAGGATTCGTAAACTAGCGGATAAGGATATCCCCAAATTCCGCATTTTTCAGGTTGAACAAGCGCTTCAGACCCTGCTAATACAGAGCAATATTCGTAATAATTTTCTTGGTCAGAACTGGACATTATAGAAAAATGTTTAAGAGTGCCACCATCAGAACGATTAGCGCCTGCCGAACAGTGTTCTATTACAAGGTCAGGGTATCTTTTATACAATTCATCTATAAAAGACAGCAATGCTTCGTGATTTCTTCTTAAACCTTCCGCAGGACTTTCACCGTAAAGCGTAGTACCTACGGATTCGTTATTGTTATGGTCGTTTTTAATAAATCTAACGCCCATTTTATAAACGTTATCTACCTTTTCAAACAAGTAGTTGCGTAGTTTTTCAGAACGGAAATTACCGAAAGCACGGTGTGGCGCAACCAACTTATCGTTTCTAAACAAAAACGCTTCGTCCCCGCCTATTTCGTCTTTTAATTTATAAGGAACGTTTTCAAATTCAAACCAAACGCCGGGCTTCATTCCCTTGTCGGAAATATACTTTATCACGCCGGCTACACCTAAATCGCCAAACTTTTCATCCGCATTTTTCCATACGCCTTGTTCAACTTGCCAACCGTCGTCTATACAAAAATATTCAACGCCAAGTTCCGCTGCCTTATCTACTAAGGGTAAAAGCCTTTCGCTGCTTTCTATACCCCAGTTACAACACATATAGTCGTTAAACGTAAGAGGAACACCGTTAGGAGCGGAAGAATTTATTCTTCTAAACTTTGTAAGTTCTTTTACAGCGTCTTCAAACGTACCTTTTACAACACCGTATACACAATCTACGGAAGTATAAGATTCGCCGGACTTTAATACTTTTGCAAAACCCAACCTTTCGTCCGCACTACCCATTTTTACTGACAAAAACTTGCTTAACTTGCCACTGCAACTGTAAATTTCTATAAACCAAGAAGTACCGGTTAAAAGATCAAAGAACCAACATTCGTTTTTCTTTTTATCTTCTATTATCACCATGGGATAATATGCGCTGGTATTCCAAGAAGAAACAGAATCTAATCTAAAAACCGCTCTTTCCCAAGGGTGTGTAGTCGTGGGGTAAATTCCCAAATCTTCTGGCGTAGCTTGTCTCCATTGCCCTTCTCCTTGCCATTTATTGCAAGCATAGTGAATTATTATAGAACCGTCGGCAAGCCTGTCCGATATGGTGTTTCCTTCGTCATAACAAACACCGTTAACGTTTGCTGCAGAAATTTGAGTTAAAATATGTTCTTTATCGTCGTTATTTACAACATTAGAATTTTGGAAGACCAAATTTAAATCTTCAAAAGTTTTTACGTTGATATTTACGTCAACATTTTTAGAATCGACTTTATAATTAATTATAAAGCCGTTTTCGGCATCTTTTTTAGTGCCGAAATCTAGCATTTCAGATGTTTGCGAAAGCCACGCATATTTATGTTGAACTTCTATATCCGCATCTAAAGAAACGCATGTATTAGAAAAGGCAAAACCGTTAGGTTTATACTCTTTATCTACGGACAAAGAAAATTGACTTAAATCGTTAAAATTGATCTTTAGGTTTTTCATAAAACACCACCATTTTTTATATTGTTTCACTATTGATTTTACCTTTTATAATATGTTATGTCAAGGGGTAAAATCAAAAAATAAACAAATAAAATTTTTAGTTAATTTTTTTATACTTTTGTGCTTTTTTGGGTGGTTATTTTTATCCCTTCACGCAAGAAAAATATTATTTAATAAAAAATATTCCCGTCAAAATGGAGATATAAAAAAGCGAAGCAAACTTTGCTTCGCTTTTTTTTCGTTAAATATTAGTTAAATTTAACTTGGTTAGTGTTGTTCGGGTCTACCATACCATTATAATAAGTTATAGTATCAAACAAATCTTTTGTTAACTTATTGTTATCCATTATGATATTAGTAAATACCATTCCGGTAAAATCAGAATAACTCATAGCCGCAACAGTCTTTTTGTTCTTTAACTGAATTGCAATACCGGTTGCCCCGCTTTCAGGATGAACTCTTTCTAAATATTGAGAATAAAACTTAAAGTTTTCAAAAGTAACGTTGTGTATTTTGCCTATACAACCTTCCGTGGGGTTAGTAGTCCATTGGTTATCGCCAAGGCAAACGTTTATAACGTAGCCCTTAATGTGATAAGCGTCACAATTAACAAACTTAATGTTTTGAACGGTAGACTTATCACCTACGCAAACTATAAACGCGCCCATAGCGTCGTCCCATCTTGCGTCTTGATAAATTGCGCTGCAATCTTCGTACAAAATACCGTCCACATCCATTTCGGTTTCTTGAATAAATCCGAAGCATCTGGTCTTTTCTGCCCAAGCTTGACAATGCCTATAAGTGATATTGCTTCCGCCCGTTTGAGAAGTTATTGCACTTTGATAACTTGCTTTTACTTCGCAAAGGTCGTCTCCGTTTTTAACAAAACAGTTTTCAACAAGCATATCTCTGCAGTTGCAAGGCACTATTCCGTCAGAGTTTACTCTATAACCTATCAAAATAACGTCTTTTACCTTAATGTTTACACAATCTACAAAGTGCAACGTAAAAGATTGAGAATTGATAATGGTTATACCTTCTATCGTAATATTTTTAGAAGAAGATGCCCTAATAGGCGTTCTTGCGTGCAAAGATAGGTTAGACATATCTATAACGCCGTGGCCTTTTATTATTACGTTTTCACTACCCGAAATATTGATAAACGGTGACCAGTTTCTGTAGCCGTGAACGTCTATCCAAGATTTTTCCGTATATAAGTCAGGTTGTTTGCACACTATATACGCACCGCTATGAAGATAAATCATAGTATTGCTCT
>CAYVPW010000047.1:0-4866 GCA_964453915.1 uncultured Christensenella sp.
TATTTTGCGCCGCCGTTCCAAGTGCCGTTTCCAACGCTATATCAAACTTTCTGTCGCTCTTTATAATTTCGGCAACAACGCCTAAAATTTTATTTTTTACCTGCGGATTATCTTTAGCTCTGTTTAGCAAAAGTTTTACGGAAGGCATAAATCCTTCGTAATTTTCTTTTAACCCTTTATAAAAATTATCTTTTGTAATAAGCGTGGTTATTACCGAATTGAGCGAATAAATCTTATTTTCGTAGGTCGCAACGTTTTCGTTAGACTCTCTTACTAAGTTTTCTTGATCTAAAATTTTGTTCTTTAATTCGGATACGTATCTGTCTAAATCGTTTATATCGTTATCGCACTTTTCTTTATCGTTAAACAGTTTTTCTCTCTTTACGGAAAGTGCGTCCATCTTTTCGATAAGTTCTTGCTTTTTATCGTTTAGGTTGCTTCTTTCTATGCTCATAGTGCCTTTATTGACCTTTAAGTCTGTTAAAGACTCTATAGACTCTATCACCTTTTTGGTGTTTGCCGCTTGAAGTTCCTCTCCCAAAGCGATTTTTTCCGTAATTTTTAACAGTTTACGGCTTACTTCGTCCGCCTTTTTACTTACGGTGTCCAGTTCCGCTTTTGCTGCCGCTATTTCTTGATTATTTTTACCCAAAGAAACTTTGCAATCTTCTATTATATTATAGTCTTCTTGAATCTCGTTTTCGGCACGCTCTATTTGCCCCATTATGTAAGAGACACGTTGCTCGTAAAGTTGCTTTGCACCAGTATTTTTTTCCATAGCAACTCTTTTTTCAAGCAACTCTTCGTTTAACTTTCTCAGTCTTTCGTCGGCTTTACCTATGTCGCTAAAAATCCCGTCGTATTCTTCTTGCGCTTCTTTCAACTCTCTTTCTCTCAGCGCTTTTGCTTCTTCCACACCTTTAATTTTTACGTAAATCTTATTTTTAGACTCTTCTACACCGTCCACTTTAGCGATATACGTGTTTAATTCGTGGTGCTTTAACTCTGCGGATATTTCGTTGTATTCTCTCGCCTTTTCAGACTGTCTTTCTAAAGGCGCAAGCTGGTTTTCTATTTCGGAAAGAATATCTATATATCTCACCAAATTTTCGTGAGTTCTGTCTAACTTTCTCTCCGATTCGTCTTTTCTCGTTTTAAATTTTGCGATGCCCGTTGCTTCTTCAAATATCATACGGCGGTCTTCAGGCTTTGCGGACATTATTTCTTCTACTTTTCCTTGCCCTATTATGGTATAACCTTCTTTACCTATACCGCACTCGTGCAAAAGGTCTACTATATCTTTTAACCTTGCAGGTTGTTTGTTGATATAATATTCCGATTCTCCGCTCCTAAACAGTTTTCTGGTTATAATTACTTCGTTATAATCCAAACTGAACATACGGTTTGAATTATCGAAAAACAAAGAAACTTCGCAATATGATAAAGATTTTCTGTTTTGAGTGCCGTTAAATATAACGTCCTTCATCGCAGACCCACGAAGGGCTTTTGCCGATTGCTCACCCAAAACCCATCTTATTGCGTCCGCAACGTTAGACTTTCCGCAACCGTTCGGTCCTACTATTCCCGTGATTCCGTTTCCGAACTTAATTTCCGCTTTATCCGCAAAAGACTTAAATCCGTACACTTCTATCTTTTCAAAATTCACTGTTTTTTACCGCCCTGTTTGTTTAGTTTATCAAGCGCTTTTTTTGCCGCTTGCATTTCCGCAAGTCTTTTGCTTGCCCCCTTGCCTTCCGCTATTCTTTGTCCGTTTAAAAGTGCCGCCACTCTAAATTCAGGCAAATGGTCCGGTCCGTTTTTTTCAAGCGTTTCGTAAGATACGCTGCCCAACTTTCTTTTTTGAACGTATTCTTGAAAAGCACTTTTTCCGTCTTTATTATCGTTTTTTCTTTTGTTTTTGGTTTTTTCGAAATTTTGTTTTTCTTCAAAATCTTTTATTATAGTGTTCTTGATAAATTTCTTTGCGGCAGCCATTCCACCGTCAATATAAATTCCGGCAACAACCGCTTCGTATAAAGAAGAAAACATCTTTTCATCAGGCTTGGCGTTTAGCGTTTGCCCGTGCCCAAGCAACATAAATTCCGTAATTTTAAGTTTATACACCGCTTTAAGCAATGGCTCTTTAGAAACTATTTCCGCACGTTTATGCGTAAGTTTTCCTTCGTCTCCGTAAGAGTTTTTAAATAAGTACTCCGTGACCGCGTATTCTATAATAGAATCCCCGAAAAACTCTAACAGTTCGTTATCCTTTTCGCCGTGTTCGTGTGCATAAGAAGAGTGAGTAAAACACTGCCTTAAAAGCATTTTATCCTTAAAGGTATAACCTATCCTTTCTTCGCAAAGCGTTGTATCAAATATCATATCAAACAGTTCCCGCCGTCAAATCGACTGCGGATATTTCTTTTTTAAGTTTATCTATAAGCCCGCGTTCCGCGTAATCTACCGCTTGGAAAATAGTGCTTTTTATAGTAAACGCCTTAGAAGAACCGTGCGCTTTTAGCACTATTTTTTCTACGCCTAAAAACAATGCGCCACCATTGTTATAATCCATTTTGCTTTTTAAAACACCGAATGCGTCTTTAAGCAACAAACCGCCCATTTTTGCCTTAAAAGAAGAGGCGATCTCTTGTTTTAACAATTTAAATACAGAGCCAACCGCACCCTCTAAAGATTTTAGGGCAACGTTGCCCGAAAACCCGTCCGTGACCAACACGTCGTACTTGCCGGATAAAATATCCCTTGCTTCCGCATTGCCGACAAAATTTATGTTATCCATCTGCTTTAATATAGGAAACGTTTCGTGATTTAACGCATTGCCCTTTTCGTCTTCCGTGCCGTTAGATAAAAGTGCAACTTTAGGATTCTCTTCACCGGAAATTTTTGCAAATACCGAACCCATAACCGCAAACTGACAAAGGTTTACCGGTTTGCAATCGGCGTTTGCACCAACGTCTAGCATAAACACCTTTCTGCCGTCTACAACAGAAGGCAAAACGGGGCAAAGACAAGGTCTGTTTACACCTTTAATTCTACCCAGTTTTAGAGTTGCGCCTACCAAAACCGCACCGGTAGAACCTGCGGAAACCAACGCCGCAGCATCTTGATTTTCTTTAAGTTCTTTAAATGCAACGCATAAAGAAGAATTCGGTTTTTTTCTTATGGCAGCAGTGGGTTCTTCTTCGCAAGTAATAACGTCTTCCGCATCTAAAACGCAAATTCTATCCTTATCGAACGTATATAAAGATAAAAGATCGTTTATAATTTTTTCTTTCCCGACTAAAACGGCTGTAAATCCTTTTTTTTCGTTAACGGCTTCTACCGTGCCTTTAACGACTTCTTCCGGAGAATTGTCTCCGCCGAACGCATCTACTAAAATCTTCATAATCTTACCTGTTTATTAGTTTTCTAAATTACCTACCGTTCTGGGGAAAGGCAACACGTCTCTTATGTTAGATATTCCGGTAAGGTACATTACCATACGCTCGAACCCTAAGCCGAAACCGGAGTGAACTACTCCGCCATATTTTCTAAGATCTAGATAAGACTTGTAATCTTCTGCCTTTAATCCACATTCTTCCATTCTTTTTTGCAAAACGTCAAGTCTTTCTTCTCTTTGACTTCCGCCGATAAGTTCACCTATTCCGGGAACTAAAAGGTCGCTTGCGGCAACTGTTTTTTTATCGTCGTTAAGTCTCATATAAAACGCTTTTATGTCTTTGGGGTAATCTGTTAAAAACACGGGCTTTTTATAAACTTGCTCCGTAAGATACCTTTCGTGTTCGCTTTGAAGGTCTACACCCCAATAAACTGGGAATTCAAATTTATCCTTTACTTTTTCCAATATCCCTATTGCTTCCGTGTAAGTTAAACGCACAAATTCGTTGTTAACAACGTTGTTAAGCCTATCCAAAAGTCCCGTATCCACAAACTTATTTAAAAATTCAAGTTCTTCTTTACAAGTATCCATCACGTAGTTTATAACGTACTTAACCATTGCTTCCGCACAATCCATATCGTCGTTAAGGTCTGCAAAAGCAAGTTCCGGTTCTATCATCCAAAACTCCGCTGCGTGGCGAACGGTATTAGAGCGTTCTGCTCTAAACGTAGGTCCAAAAGTGTATACGTTAGAAAAAGCCATTGCAAAATTTTCTACGTCTAATTGCCCCGAAACGGTAAGACTTGATTTTTTGCCGAAGAAATCTTGCTTATAATCGGTTGTTCCGTCTGTTTTAGGAACGTTATCCAAATCAAGCGTAGTCACTTGGAACATAGCGCCCGCACCTTCGCAATCGCTACCGGTGATAATGGGGGTATGCACGTACACGAACCCGCGTTGATTAAAAAAACTGTGAATTGAAAAAGCTGCCTGACTTCTTATTTTAAACACTGCGTTAAAGGTGTTTGTTCTAGGTCTTAAATGGGGTATCGTGCGCAAAAAGTCCATACTGTGGCGTTTTTTTTGCAAAGGATAATCTGGCGTAGATTCACCTAAAATCTCTATTTCGTTTGCGTTTATTTCAAACGGTTGATTTCTTTCGGGAGTCAAAACCACTTCACCCGTAATCTTTAAGCAAGCGCCAACGTTTTGGTGCGCCACTTCATCGTAATTAGAAACTTTTTCTCTATCGAAAACTATTTGGCAGTTTTTAAAAAACGAGCCGTCGTTAAGTTCTATAAACCCAAAAGATTTACTGTCTCTGATAGTCTTTGCCCAGCCGCAAACGGTCACGGTTTTGCCGCCGAATTCACTTTGCGATAAAAACAATTTTTTTAGTTCTATTCTTTCCATAATTGATTTCCGTTTAGTCCTTAAAATTTATCTATATTAAAATTATACTTATATAT
>CAYVPW010000048.1:0-4667 GCA_964453915.1 uncultured Christensenella sp.
TTTTTTTATAAAGTCAAAATAAAAAAAGCCGTGCGTATCATCTGGTCTAGGAGTAGTTCCCTTTATAATCACCCCTCTTTGTGCGGCATAGCAATCTTTTCTGATGCGTTTTATTTCCGTTTGTTTTCCGTTTAACGTTTTTATAAGATACCCCTCGCTTTTATAACCGTTTTTACTAAAACTTACAACCTTGCTTTCGCCTTCATAAAGTTCGGGATACTCTCCGTTTTCATCTAAAATCTCTTCTTCTTTTGGCGCTTCCACACTCTCTATAAAAACGCTTTTTCTCACGTAAACCTCTTTTTGCGGAACACCCCAAACGGAAACGGTAAGTTTTTCACCGTCCGCCTCCGCCGCTATTATAATAGGATATCTCGTTGTGTTTACAAATTTCAAATCGGCATTGCCGGAATTAACCATTGCGTCAAAAGAAGGTGCAACGTACCCCACCGGTAAAGTGTGCGGGTGATATTCCGTAATTTTCAGTCCGGATAAAAGAACTGCGTTATAAAGTGTTGTAGATACTTGGCAAACACCACCGCCAACACCGTCCTCAAACTTTCCGCCAACGATTATTTTTGCCTTTTTATAACCGCGTTTTTCCGTTCTTTTCCCCACTATATTATTAAAGGAAAATTCTGCACCTGCGTTTATAAAACTTTTATTTATGGCGCGGGCGGCAAGCCTGATATTGTTTTTTCTTTCTTCTGTAGATCTAGAATAAATAGTATAAAAACTAGCCCTTACTGCCAAATTTTCTACACCGAACCCGTAAAAAGGGTTTTCTGCATAAACGGGCGAAGCACTTAAAAAATATTCGCATATAAAAAGTATAAAAAACGCAATCACTAGCAACAATCTTGTTTTTTTATTACACAAAAAATTTACTTTCATAATAAATATTACTTTATTGATTTATTATGTATAATTTCCGCTCTTTTAATGCAAAATTTACTAACTATTACTTATAAAAAACGCTTGCAATAACCAAATCTGTGTGATAGAATAATGATTGTTCGGAGACGTAGCTCAGTCGGTTAGAGCGCTCGCTTCACATGCGAGAGGTCTAGGGTTCGAGTCCCTACGCCTCTACCAAAAAATAGTCTTGATACGTTGATTAAAAGGTGTCAAGACTATTTTTATATATTGCAAGGCGCAAGTTCACTTTTTACTTAATTTTTTAAACATAAAAAACCATCGGATTAAACAAAACTTTTTAATAGCCAAGTTTTTATCCGATGGTTTTATTAGTTAATACACGGTTTTTATTATGCCTTATTGCCTTCAAACGCAACTTTATCTACCGCTGCGCCTAGGTATTGATAACCTACACCGTTCGTTCCCCAAGAGGGTACGTTAATTTCTTCGTAAGTAAAGTGCATAATGTACACTCTCACGTAAACTACTTGTTTTTCTACGCAATAAGTAGTTAAATCTACGATAGAAGTAGTAGTTGCGCCGGCTCTGCTTTCTAAGTGGTTGTGTAGCGTAATCCAGTTTCCGTTTGCAGTATTAAAATCGAACACCTTTTGGTAATCAGAATTATCATAGCTTATTTCCACGTATATATTAGCGCCCAAAACGTTAGATCCGCCTTGTTTATTAGCATTGTACCAATATGCTCCGCCGCCATGAGATAACATTGCGGTTAAATTCAAGTTCATATTAGTCCAACTCTTTCCTTCTCCTGCATCTAGTTTATAAACGATATATCCGTCGTCCGGTTGAACTTCGTTTTGGAAAACCTCTACCGATTGTAAACTTTCACCGTAATTTATATTGTTATTTGCATCGTGATTAGTCACGTGGTTATGTTCAAAAACGTTTGAGTCTTCTAAAAACGTGGTCTTAAAATTGTCCGTCAAACTAAAATTGTTCGTTAGCGACACGGATAAGTCGGACCCGTTCATAAGATAAGAACAAGTTTGTCTTGCTCCGTTTGCATACTCTACCCTTACGTAATAAAGTTTACAAGCAGGCACTGCAACTTCGTATTCTCCGTCACTTAACTTTCTGTAAGAAGAACTTTCTTGCCAAGTTGCCGCAAAATTAGGAATTTTTCCGTTTGGATGCCCCGTATACGGTTCTTCACTATCGGTGTATAAAACTTTTATTCCGCTTATTACGGGATTGCCATACGTTTCTATTTTTAATTTGTTGTTATAAATAGTAGGCGTTTGTTTAATAAATACGAAATCGCTTTCTTTGCCTACCGCATAGTTAGCGAATGCGGAAATAGTTTCTTCGCTAGAACCATTAGTATTATCGTGCGTAAAACCAACCTTAAAGTTGCAATATCCGTTTGCCGCTTCCGCACAACGGCTTGCTATATCCATAGAAAAAGCAAAGTCCGTTGTAGAAGTAATATAATAAACTTTGCAAGAAGTGTTTTCTAAGCCGTTTAAATTATCCCAACGGGCAACCATTTCTTTATAATATGCGTTTTTATACTCTTCCGTTTTATCTACGTAATATAAATTGTAGAAACTTGAACAAGATTTATCTATACTCAATCCGCCGTATACGGGAATTGCAAAATTAAACCTGTCGTCGTGACTTATCGCAACGCTAGTGACCATACTTCCGTAAGATATACCGGTAATACCGAGTTTGGTTGAATCTACCCTTTCATCGTCTAGCAAAATAGAAGCACCTGCCATTGCCGCCGCCGATGCGTGATACATCCATTGATCTTCTACCTCTTCGTTTCCGTCTCTCATTCCCATATTATAAGGTCCTGCGGTAAAATTAGAGTTTATCGCACCGTTATTATAACGGTTTCTTGCATTATGCACGGGGTTATCTAATTTAACTCCGTCTGTAGGCTCTGCACCTTCGGTATCTATCGCTATTGCCGCATAACCCAAATCGTTCCAGTACTTTACCCAGTCCGGCATAGCCGTTCCGCCGGCACCGTGAACCAAAACTATTGCAGGCACTTTATTAGATGCGCTTGCGCCTGCCGGATAACCTATATACGCTGCAACCTTTGTGTACTTTCCTTTATAAGGCACGGAATTAAAGAATATTCCCTTTACGCCCGCTTTGGATAGCGTTTGATCATAATCTAAATCCGTGCAATATTCGTAATAAGGCGCATTTTTTAAATATTTAGGATAATTTACAATACTCACGTCTTCCATCTCCACGTCAAAATAAGAAACACTACCGTCCGTGTAGCTAACAACAACTCTGTTGTTTATAAACTCCACTTTGCTTATTTCTTTGCCGTTTTTACCCTCTGCTTTAACGCCGGTGTTCGTATTTCCTATCCACCAGTACCCGTCAACAATTCTAGGTGTTTCACCGTTAGAACCGTTGGTGCCATTGGTACCGTTTGTACCGGCATCGCCTTTTTCGCCCTTATCACCCTTGTCGCCTTTTTCGCCTTTTATGGTTTTTAACCATTCTTCGTAAGATAAAGGCGTAGTCCCTTGCTCCTCTGCATAAGCAACGTATTGATTATACACGGATAATATGTCTTTATCCGCAGTTCCTCCGTCGTTATTGTTGCATGCGACAAGCCCTAAAATGCAAACTAAGAGCAAGGCGCAAAAAACAAAAAGCGTAAAAAATCTCTTTTTCATTTTGTCTCCTACTTTAATGTTTTGTTTTTTAGGCAAAAAAACGCCTAAAAAGCAAATAAATAATAACATACCCCCCCCGACTGTCAAGAGCAAGAACGTTATTATTTATTGTAACTCCTATTTATTGTTTGATAATTTAGTTTGGATTATACTAGTACTTTTGCCGTTTCCTGTTTTTTACGGTCAGTGAAAACGGCTTAATTTACGCGTGCAATTTCTTTTTTTGTTCTCTTTGGTTCAAATGTCACGTTCACGCCTAGTTTTTTAAACGTTTTTTCATCTACATGAGAAAGTATCACGGTAGAGTGAAGTTCTGAACCTTTTAATTTGTCAAGTTGATCCAACGCCTTTTTTGCCGTTTTATCGGATACCGCACTTATCGCCAAAGACAATAAAATCTCATCAGTATGCAATCTTGGGTTTACACTTCCCATATGGTCAACCTTTAACTTTTGAACGGGCGAAATAATCTCCGAAGCGACTAAATCGATAGAATCGTCTATTCCGCCTAAAACCTTTAACGCATTTAAAAGCACAGATGCGCTTGCACCCAAAAGATTACCCGTTTTTCCGGTGACAATCGTTCCGTCCGGCAACTGAAGCGCACAAGCCGGAGCACCCGTTTGCGATTCTTTATCCAGTGCGGGTTGAACAACAGCCCTGTCGTTTATGTCTATGCCGAGTTTTCTCATTAAAATATCTATTTTGGCAACTACTTCGGTATCTCCCCTGCCCTTTTTAACGTCTATAAGTGCAGCAAAATATCTTCTTATAACTTCTTGTTTAGAAGCTTCTTTGCACACTTCGTCGTCAAAAATAGCGTATCCCGCCATATTTACGCCCATATCCGTAGGCGATTTATAGGGAGAAGTTCCCATAATTTTAGTAAGCATTGCGGAAAGAACAGGAAATATTTCCACGTCTCTATTATAATTTACAGCCATTTTTCCGTACGCCTCTAAATGGAACGGGTCAATCATATTTAAGTCGTTTAAATCAGCGGTAGCCGCCTCGTACGCTATGTTTACGGGGTGATTTAAAGGTAGGTTCCACACGGGAAAAGTTTCGTATTTTGCATAC
>CAYVPW010000049.1:0-3900 GCA_964453915.1 uncultured Christensenella sp.
CGGTAAGGCACTGGATTTTGATTCCAGTATTCGTAGGTTCAAATCCTGCTACCCCTGCCAAAAACAACTTATTCGACTCATTAGCTCAGTCGGCAGAGCACGTGACTTTTAATCACGGTGTCCGGGGTTCGAATCCCCGATGGGTCACCACCGCCTTTAGCTCAGTTGGTAGAGCACCTGACTCTTAATCAGGGTGTCCGGGGTTCGAGTCCCCGAAGGCGGACCAAACGTCGTTTGCAAAAGCAGACGGCGTTTTTCTATACAAAAAAAGCATATTCTTAACCAAAAGCGTAGAATATGCCTTAATTTTTAAACATTATTTCCTGCTAAATATGCGATTACAAAACCTTTTTAACCGCCTAATTTTCAGTTCTTATTTTTTTGATGGCGGCGGAAATTTTTTCTCTCAGTTCTCTTTCCGTTCCGTTGTTTTCTATCACTATACAATCGGCAAAATCTATACCGTCGTAATCCACTTGATTTGCCATTCTCTCCGTTATTTCTTTTTCAGAAAGTCCCGAACGAATTTTTACGCTTTCTATTCTATCCGCAACGTTTCTTTTTATCACAATTACGTAATGGAATAAATTTTGAAATCCACTCTCAAATAAAAGCGGAACTTCAACGAAGGACAAAGCGGTTTTAGAATGGTTTGCTTGTTTTAACACACGTTCCATAATAAGCGGATGCGTTAAGCCGTTTAATTTTTCTAACTGCTTTTTGTCGTTAAAAACCTTGTCCGACAGTGCTTTTTTATCTATGGAGAGTATAAATTTTCCGTTTACGCAATCAGGGAATGCCGCCTTTATCTTTTTTTTATAAATGCCGGACCTTATTATTTTTTTATAAACCTCGTCACAAGACACTGTTGAATATCCCGATTCTTTCAGTATTTTTAGTGCGGTAGATTTTCCGCTGCCTATACCGCCCGTTACGGCAATCAAAAGTCTTTTCATATAATTTCCCTTTACTTTGCGTCGAACCAAGTTTCGCCCACACCTATTTCAACCGTAAATTTTACTTTAGATTTCAGTGCGTTTTCCATTTCTTCTTTAAGTATTTTTTCTACTTGTTCTTTTTCGCTCTTATATGCGTCTACAATCAATTCGTCGTGAACCTGCAATATCAGTTCGGACTTTAAGTTTTCTTTCTTCAACCTGTTGTATACGTTAAGCATTGCCGTTTTTATTAAGTCCGCCGCACTGCCTTGTAGCGGCATATTCATTGCAACTCTTTCTCCAAACTGTTTAACGTTATGGTTAGGCGAATTAAGTTCCGCAATATATCTGCGGCGTTTTAAATAAGTAATCGCATACCCCTTGCTTTTTGCTTCTTCTACACAGTCGTCTAAATATCTTTTTACTTCCGGATAAGTTAAAAAGTAAGACGCGATATACTCTCTTGCTTTTGCCGGCGCAATCTTTAGATTTTTTGCTAAGCCGTATTCGCTAATACCGTATATAATACCGAAGTTTACGGCTTTTGCATTTCTTCTCATTTGCGAAGTCACGTCTTCTTTTTTTACTCCGAAAACCTTTGCCGCCGTTTCGGAATGAACGTCTTCTTCTTTATTAAACGCTTCTATCAACGGCTTACAATCCGAAAAATCCGCCAACAATCTCAATTCTATTTGAGAATAATCTGCGCCGACAAGCACTCTTTCGCTACTTTTCGGAACGAAAAATTTACGCAACTCTTTACCCTCTTCGTCTCTCACGGGTATGTTTTGCAAATTAGGTTCACTACTAGAAAGCCTGCCCGTTGCCGTGACCGTTTGATTAAAAGAAGTGTGAACAAGTCCGGTTTTTCCGTCTATAAGCGGCTTTAATCCTTCAACGTAAGTAGAAGAAAGTTTTTGTATCTTTCTATATTCCAAAATTTTAGAAACAACGGGAACGCTATCCGCATATTCTTCTAAAACCTCGGCAGAGGTAGAATATCCCTTTTTGGTCTTTTTACCCTTGCCAATTTTTAATTTAGAAAAAAGTGCCTCCCCTAGCTGTTTGGGAGAATTTACGTTTAAATCCGGCTCTTCCGTTTCTTTTTTTATTTCTTCTTCAAGGTTTTTAAGAACGGCTTGATATCTTTCCCCCGTTTCCGCCAGCTTTTTTGCATCCACCTTAAAACCGGACTTTTCCATTTGATAAAGCACGTTAGATAGTGGAAGTTCTAAATTCAAATAAAGATCTTCCATCTCTTCTTTAATCAACTTTTCGTGCAATTCGTTGTAGAGATTAAACAGAGAAAACGCAGGTGTATCTACGCTTTGCCCGTACTCCTCTATCACTTCGCCAAGGGTTTGCCCGCCGCCGAAGTCCGCCAAATATTTTATTATAGAAACGTCTTCCGCAAATGCGCTAAACTCATACCCCGCAACCTTAAATATCCTTTTTTTAATTTCTTTGCCGTCAAACAAAACAAGTTTTGTCTTTCCGCACAAAAGCCCCTTTAACGATAAAAGCGCTTCTTTTTCCGAAACACCTTCTAAAAGATTATAAACGGTGCTTATCTCGTACTCTTTTTCTCCGTTAAAAAGATTAATTCTGTCCTTTTCAATCACCAAAGACAAAAATTCTTCGGCTTTAATTTTTTCTATATCGCCTGAACTGTTTATAAAAACCTTTTCAACAGTTTCCGTTTCACGCTTGTTTTTAGATACTTCAAACAAATCTTCCCTTTTAAGCAAAGACTTAAACTCTAATCTTATAAATTCTTTTTTTACGTCTTCTCCGTAAACGTACGGAACTTTCATTTTAGAAACGTCCGTCATAACGGGAGCGTTTACGTCTATCGTGGCAAGCATTTTAGACAATTTGCAAGCTTCTTTTCCCTGTTCTAGCTTTTCTTTTAATTTTCCTTTCGTTTCTTCTATATTGGCGTAAAGATTTTCTATATTGCCATAAGTTTGCACAAGCGTGGTTGCCGTTTTTTCTCCAACGCCGGCAACACCGGGAATATTATCAGAAGAATCTCCCATAAGTGCCTTTAACTCTATTATTTGTATAGGCTCTATTCCGGTTTTTTCCTTAAAGTTATCGTGGTTATAAATATCTATATCCGTAATTCCGCGTTTTGTAAAATACACTGCGGTTTCTTTATCTACAAGTTGAAAAGAATCTCTGTCTCCCGTATATATTATCGTTTGAATATCGGTATGTTTTGCAACAGTTCCTATTATATCGTCCGCTTCAAACCCTTCTTTTTCTAAAGTACACACACCCATTTTGTTAAGCAACTCTTTTAATAAAGGAATTTGCGGGCGCAAATCTTCCGGCATAGGCTTTCTTGTTCCCTTATATTCGGAATACATCTTGTGGCGAAAGGTGGGCGCTTTCAAATCAAACGCAACGGCAACGTAGGTGGGCTTAATCTCTACCATCATTTTAAAAAACATATTCATAAAACCGTAAACGGCATTAGTGGGCACGCCTTCTTTATTTGTCAACACTGGCATTGCGTAAAAAGCACGGTTTATCAAACTGTTTCCGTCAATCAATACTAATTTTTCCATAAATATTCCTTTATCCGCTTGCTTTTAAGAAAAAAATATGATATTATCATAAAGCAAGTTTGGTTGAGATAGTTGTTTTTATGTATTCTGCATATAATTTTATCAAAAATACCTTATTTTTGCAAGAGTTATAAACACATTTATGCCGCTGTGGTGAAACTGGCAGACGCGCTGGACTCAAAATCCAGTGGACTAATCCTCCGTGTCGGTTCGAGTCCGACCAGCGGCACCAAACAGGAATAAAACGAACCAAACCGATAAGGTTTCGTTCGTTTTATTTTTTACAAGAGATTATTTCGGATTGATTGTTAAACTGAAATAGTCCAAAATCAACGATAAAAGCCGAAGTCAATCTTCGGCTTTTAGGTTATTTGCTTGATTTTAGACGA
>CAYVPW010000050.1:0-3148 GCA_964453915.1 uncultured Christensenella sp.
ACCAACTGCGCCATACCCCGATGCGCATATTATTGTATCACAACAAAAAAATTTTTGCAACAATTTTTAAGGTAAATATTAGACTCTTTTTAAAATAAATGATACAATTTTAAAAATAAAACTTTTGCGGTAAGATATGAGAATAAGAAGAAAAAAATACTTAAAAGAAAGGTTAGATAAAGTTAGTAAAAAACTAGTGGTAATAGATAAAAACGTTATTAACGTTAACGAAGCGTTAAAAGATAAAAAATATTTAGATTTAGAAAGTATTTTTACTAACAAAAATCCACTTTGTTTAGATATTGGTTGCGGTAAGGGCGGTTTTATTTGCCAAACGGCAAAAGCAAATAAAAATAAAAATTATTTGGGCATAGAGATGATGGAAAACATAATTTTGTTAGCCGCCGAAAACGCTCAAAGAGAAGATATTCAAAACCTTTTGTTTATGAATACGGGTGCGGAATATCTTCCTAGATATTTGAAAGACAATTCCGTAAGTGAAATTTATCTAAATTTCTCTCCGCCGTATCCGCAAAACGGGCACGAAAACAGAAGACTTACAAACGACAGATTTTTATCCGTTTATAAAAGTTTGCTTGTTGATTGCGGTAAAATTTATTTGAGAACGGACGATAAAGATTTTTTTACGTATTCTTGTGATAAATTGCAAAAAAACGGATTTAACGTTTTATTAGAAAAAGATTCCGTAAACGAAGTTTTAACCGAGTACGAAAAAAAATTTATAGATCACGGCGTAAATATTTATTATGCAAAGGCGATAAAAATATAAAAAAATATGCGACTTTTTAGTCGCATATTTTTTTGTTTTATTGTTAAATAACTTTTATGTTTTCGGTATCGGGGAGTTCTATTTTATAATTTACAGATTTATCGGCAGTAACTTTTAATTCAATTAAACCGTCTTTTCTTTCCCAATAAACTTCTATTTTGCCGTTAGGAAGGGTATGAGAAGCTTTGCACCAGTTAAGCGTTTTAATAAAACTAGGCTTAATTATCACGGTGTTAGAATTTTGTACTTTTATACCGCCGCAGCAACTCATAAACCAACCTACAACATCGCCTAAGAAGTGGTGGTTGCAAGATATGTTAAAGTAATCGTCGTACTCTTCAAATCTTTCGTGGAAAGTTGTTGCGCCTTTGTTTGCCCAGTAGCCGTAAGAGGGGAACTCCTTTTTAGTAATCATTTTATACGCTAAATCGGCTTGACCGAAATCTTCTAAAACGTGGAATATAACTCTTAGCCCTAATAAACCGCTTGTTATTCCGTATCCGTCTCTTTTTAATATATCCATAAGAACTGCAAAGGCTTTTTCTTTTTCGCTTTCGTTAAATACGTCGTAAAAAATTGCCATTGCCTGCGTGGTTTGGTATTCACCTCTAACGGTATAAGTATTTAGGTCTAAATATTCTTTTCTTATTGCTTGTAAAATTTCTTCTCCAAATTTTTGTGCAAAGTCTTTATGTAGCGGCAAGTTTATTTTTTCAAACATTTCCGCACCTTTTTTGCACATATCTAAAACCATAACGCTATCCGTAAATCCTAGTTCTGCATCGGACATAGGAACGCCGTCTTTTCTAACTACTTGACACCAGTCGCCAAGACCTATGGCAACCAAGCCTTTTTCGTTTCTTCTTTTAGATACGTACTCTAAATATCTAAGCATAGCGGTTGCGTTTTCTTTTATAATATCAGTATCTCCACGGTATTTATAAGCAAAATAGGGGAGATTGAAAATTACGGAATCCCACGCCGGACCGTTGCCCCATTCATATCCCCAGTTTCCGGTGGGGATTATTCCTGGTAATTGACCGTTATCTTTTTGTGCCGCACATACGTTGCGTAGCCATTCTCTCCAAGATTTTTCTGCACCGATTGTTAAAATCATATGTTCTGCGGAAACGGAAGCATCGCCTGTCCAACCGTTCTTTTCTCTGTGCGGACAGTCGGTAGGAAAGTAGAAGAAGTTTGAAATGTCGCTTCTTCTTCCCATTTGATATATGGTGTTTGCCATTTCGTCTGAACAAGAGAAATCTCCGCGATTTTCTAAATCCGAACTCATAACTAAATAAGTTAAAAGGTCTTTAGTTGCTTGTTCTTCCGTGATGCCGTATACGTAAACGTATCTAAATCCGTGATAGGTAAAAGAAGGCTCGTAAATTTCTTCTCCGTCTCCGTTTAGATAATAAATATCTCTTTGAACAAATCCGTCCGGATAAAAAGTTGCGTTATTGTAGCAAACTTTGCCGCCGTTTAATTGTTCGCTAAATTGCAAATCTATTTTTTGCCCTTTTTTGCCTTTTATTTTTAGTCTTACGATACCGGAATTATTTTCTCCAAAATCGTAGATATATCCGCCTGTTTTGGGTACGGGGTTTTCAAACGGGGTAAAGGTTTTAATAAATTCGTCTATTTGACCGTCGGTTGCAAAAGGATAAATTTCCCCCTTTGTAATGCTTACGGGCTTAATTTCTTTATAAACTTTTATGGGGTCGGCATTGCAAATTCTTGCTTCGCCCCTAGGAGTGTAAACGCCGGTTAAGGGTTTGTGCCAGCCCGTTTCTATAAAGTTGGGGGAAGCCCAACCTTTTTCGCACAGTCTTGCATCGTAAAATTCGCCCGAACGAAGGTCGTTAAATATTATAGGACCTTTTTTGCAAACGAAATCAGTTGCTTCAAACGTAACCTTATCTTCTCCGCAAATTATTTCCGCAGACAAAGCGAGTAGAGGCGCGGAGTTCATAGCGTTGTCCTTAAAATTCCATATGCAGGTTTTGCCTACTTGGTGACCGTCGCCTAGCATAACGCCTATAACGTTTTCTCCTATGGAGAGATATTCTTTTATGTCGTAAGAATCGTAATGGCAAATATGGTCCGAATTAGAAATGTATGGGGCAAGGCGGCCTTTGGTTATCTTTTTGCCGTTAACGAATAATTCGTAAAAGCCTAAACCGCAAATTAAAATTTCGGCACTGTCCGGGGTTTTTGCAAGATTAAAACTCTTTCTAAATAGCGGAGCGGGTACGTTTTTTTCGTAGGTGGAGTATGCAACGTCTTCGCATACGAATTTTTTTGAAAAGTTCATTGTATAATTTCCTTTTTTGCTTTATGATTAAGCATTTTTTATAT
>CAYVPW010000051.1:0-2332 GCA_964453915.1 uncultured Christensenella sp.
AGTTATTTTTATTTATTTTAATTTATTTCTTGCTTAATAAGTTATAAAGCACTTTTTAACGTCGGCTTGTTCCGTAGACCAAAGCCGAACAGAAAGCCATTTTTAAGCGTTTTTTAAGGCTCTCACGGTTAAGCCTTTTTTATTGCGATATGTTTATTTGATTTATAGTTAATTAAACACATAAAGCCGCCGGGGGTAGTTTTTAACGGAAAAAAGCAAGAAGGAAACGCACAACGGCTATATCAGGTTTTCTCAAGACATAGTTCCAAAACAGATAGAAAACGCCTAGCGAATATGTGAATAAAAAGAGAAAGAAAGATAAGGTATAAGTGAAAAGGGAGTGGAAGGTATAAGAAAGGGTGGTGAATTAAGAGGTGTTAAAAGATTTTTACAAAAGTGAAAGGTAGAAGAATTGTAAAAAAGGAAGATTTATGATATATTAAAGGCAGAAGTTAGAGTACAAAACATAACTTTCTGTACACCGTAGATTGCAGTTACGGACCGTATGCAATCAGTTAGTCGGCTAAAGACTTAATGGGCGATGAAGAGTCGTCTATTAAGCAGGAGTAGCACAAATGGTAGTGTACGGACCTTGAAAGTCTAAGTGTTGCAAGTTTGAGCCTTGTCTTCTGCGCCAAAACAAAAGCGGTATTTTCTATAATTAGTGAGTGGGGAGAATACTATTTCTCGTCTGAATGACGACGGCGACGGATATTTTTCTTGTCGGGAATATGCGTTGTGAGATTATAGGGAAGTAGGACAAGACAATGCTTACCGTTTTTTATTTGATAAATAAAAGATAAAACCATAGAGATTTTGTCAGACATATTGCGGAGTGGAGAAACGGTTATCTCATTCGGCTCATACCCGGAAGAAAATAGGTTCGACACCTATCTTCGCTACCAAGTTCAAAAAGAAGGTCAAAAATGGACGAAGGAACAGTAAAAGCATATCGAGAAAGTGAAGATGCTAGAAATAAGCAACCGCAACTATCTAATAGAGAAAAAAGATATTTACGCAAGTATGCGAAAAGAATAAACCGAAATTGTTGTCCAAGTAAAGATAAGCGTAAAAGACTGTTTCATATCGGGTATATAGGTAATAGGTTATGCAAAGTAGCGGTTTGTTGTGATTGCGATAAAATACAAGTTATTTGCGGTAGGTTTGGGCGGTACTTGCTAAAGAAATATAAAAGGCGTGGCATAACGAGAATTAACGTGTTGGTAACGCTTAAGACCGACGATATATTTTTATACGGAGAGATTTGAATGGATATATTTCAAAAGAGAATAAAGCGTTTACGGCTCGATAAGGACTTAAAGTGTTTAGACGTAGTAAAAGGCACTGGATTAAGTCATACTACGATTTTAGGGTATGAAGACGGAACGCAAATACCGAAAATGGATTCGCTAATTAAGATAGCGGACTTTTTCGATGTATCGATAGATTATTTAACAGGAAGGACTGATTTAAGACGGCTTCCGAAAGAGATAGATATTTTAGTGCTTGAAAAAAATTGTTTGATTTAGGAGCGCTGACAGAGAATTTTCGTCAAGATTTAAGTTATCGGGCGGAAGAATAACAAGGTTCATACGTCATTTTCCATAAAAATGTTCTCTTAAAACCCAAAAAACGGCTTTCAAATACGAAGGTCGTTTTTTGTTTGACTTTTTTTATTTTAAGTTATATCATAGTGTTAATGATAAAACCGTGGGTTTTTTATGGTGCAAAATTATGGTGCGTTTTTGGCGAGTTATGGTGCAAATTGGCGGATAAAAAACATTAAAAAACGCCCGTTTTTGAAGCAAAAATGCCTAAAAACAAGCGTTTTTCGAGTTTTGGCAGGGGAGACGCGACTCGAACACGCAACCGGCGGTTTTGGAGACCGCTGCTCTACCAATTGAGCCACTCCCCTAGAAGCAAGTATGATTATATACTAAAAATAAAAAATAGTCAATTAAAATGAGGTAAAAATGGAAAAGAATTTTAAGTTAGGCGTTATCGGCGCGGGTTTTATGGCTTCGGCGATAATAAAAGGCGCGTTATCGGCGGGTTTTCTTACCGCTAATCAAATAGTCGTTACGGATAAAAGTCCCGAAGCGTGCGAAAGAATTAAAACTTTCGGCGTTAAGGTAGCGGAAACGAAAGACGTTTTAAGTACGTCTGAATTCGTTTTGTTTGCCGTTAAGCCGCAAAACTTCGCGGAACTTTCCGACGAAGCGGAAGAAAGTCCGTGCAAAAAGTTTATTTCTATTATGGCGGGAGTTAAAAAAGACAGAATAAAAAGCGTTTTCAAAAACGCTAAAGTTGCGAGATGTATGCCGAATACTCC
>CAYVPW010000052.1:0-2317 GCA_964453915.1 uncultured Christensenella sp.
TATACTCTTGTGTCTTTGAATAATTAGTTCCGTCAAAAGAGTGTTTTACAATCACCTTGCCGTTATAAACCTTCCCGTTAAAGTTTATACCCAGGTTTAACTTCAAACTATTTAAGTTAGTTGTAATCCCGTTGCCGTTTAGCGGTAATTGATAAATCATATGCCCGTTTCCGGCGTTAACCGTTTCGCCCCATTGCTCGGCGGGAATTAATCCGTGCTCCGCACTTCCGTATGCTTTGGTGCTTACGCCAACGGCTTGCCTTTTTGTTTTCCATAAAGAAAAGCCTTGCTCCATCACTCTAAAATCGTCCGCTATCAATAAATTGCCGGTTTTATCTTCTTTTTGAACGGGTGCGGATACCGTTTCTTGATCGGCAGACACGGTAATTCCTTTATAATAGACCGCTACACGTCCCATAGGCACGCCGTTGTTTCCACTAGGTCCAAAAGTTTCGTTAACGTCTACCGGAGCAGGATGTTTTATTCTTACCCTTAAATAAATCTCTTGTCCAGAATATTCAGAAAGGTCTACTTGTGGACTTGCACTGTGATAAGAACCAATAGGGCTTGACACGCTTGTTCCGTCGCTATTAAAATTACTTGCTTTAAACGGATTATACGTGTTGCCGTCCGTACACCTTACTTGCAAAGTCGGCTCGTTCAAAACGTCTAATTCCGTATTCCAAGTCGTTCCGCCGTCCATACTAACGTCTAGATATGCGTTTGCATTATCCATGTTTCCTTCCCACCAGTTATAAAGCCCGCCGCTACTTGTTAAATCAAAGTTTAATGTAGCCTTAACACTCTTTAACGTGCTACCACTTTTTGCTGAAATTTTGTAAATGACGTAAGCATCTCCCGTTTTACAGTATGCGTCCCAAGTAGCAGTCGGCAACGCACCGTGAGCGTCTGGATAGCTAAGCAAGTTATTATAATCTTGCACGTTTACAGAATCGGAAACCTTGGTAGTAGTATAATCGTCCGTAAACCCTACTTTTGCATAAATGGCGCCTTCCGCAGTTTGGCTTGCTGTAATTTTTACTTTTAACACGCTAACGCCAAGTCTCTTTACCCATTGATGATCGTCGTCTACAAAATAAGACCTATATTGATCGCTTTCGCTAATCCAAGAACTTAAATCTTGATAAGAAGGGTGCAAAAGTTCTATTTTAACGTATGCAACGGTTGCGCCGGAAACGTAATCCGACATATCTATAACGTTGTTTTTTGCGTTATTTATTCTTTCCGCAGAACCGCCGGCAAGACCTAAATATTCTTCTTTGGGAATATGACTAAAAACTTGTGTAAACGCAGTGGCATCCGTCGCCACGTATACTTTTACATTCGTTTTATTCTCTCCTATATAAGCGGCGTTACTGCAATGACTCACATAAGAAGTAAGGTCTATTTTAGCACTTTTTAACTTCATACCATCGTCTGCTTGCACTTTATATATAATATACCCGTCGTCCGGCCTAAAAAACGTATGTGCAAAGTTTTCGCAAGGAATAAGCCCAAAGCCCTCTTCCGCAAATCCCTTTGCACAAGAAACACCGCTGTATTCGTATGCACCGGAATTATTAATATCGCTTTGCCCATCTATAAAAGATGTTTTTGTAAAATCGTCTTCTATAACTATATCCGCACCGACTGCCGCGCTTGCCGTGTTAAACGTTAAAAACGCCCAAGCAGCAAAGCATGCCGCAAATAACAGCAGTAAAAATCCTATTTGCTTTTTACCCTTTATCATTTTCTCCTCCAAAAATCGTATTTCACTTAATTTAAAAACCCATCCTTTTTTACTTTTATTGGCGATTTCAAACCAAAAATTGCCGCGTAAAACTAAAAGAGTAAACCTAATAAAGGTCTATAAATACTCTATCTAGATAATAACATACCCCCCCGACTGTCAATAATAATTTTTGTTGTTTATCATCAATTTATCACCAATTTTTTGTTCTTTTGAGCAGTCTTTATTGCGTTTTCTTTCTTAAACCATTTTTTGCAAACCACTCTGTCATTTCAGGATTATAATGAAAAAAACAAACTCCTTTGCAAATCTAGCATTGAAGTGTCTTTCATATCCTCATTAGATAAAGTAAAGGCGAAAACATTAAAATTTTCTATCATTCCTTCTTTATGCGTAGATTTAGGAATAATCGCAACACCGCGTTGAATATTCCATAAAATCTCCTTTTATTTTTTAATAAGTATCGGTAAAAATAATATTACTATTTTTTTGTAATTTCAATATATAAACTCACAAAAGTATATACCGCCTAACTTTTCTTTAAACCCTTGTAATAAACTAACGACC